>CAMDQN010000002.1 GCA_945905925.1 Singulisphaera sp. GP187 | reverse complement strand
TTGACATAGCAAGTGCAATGTGGGGAATGGTTTGTGACTCAGGCGACCGAATAGTTTCAGCCATCAACCCGCATCCCACCCAAACGAAAACCGCTGAGTTTTCCAAGGTTTCCCGTGTCAAGCCCAAAGATGTCATGAACTGTCAGCCGCAAGCTTCGCAAGACCTACCCCCCCCAACCCCCTCCCTGAAGGGAAGGGGAGCAAGAGTTGGGCGCATCGTTCTACATCAGCGAAGCGCCGATGTCTTGCTCCCCCTCCCTTCAGGGAGGGGGTTGGGGGGTAGGTTGTCTTTTCGTCCCCATTCAGGTTCTCCCATGTCGCGCGTCCTTCCTCTCGCGCTCGCCCTCTTCATCGCGCTCGGTTGTGCGCGCAAGGATGCCCCTCCGCCGGTCGTGGAAGCGCCGACCCCGGCTCTCGTTGCGCCCCCCACGCCCGACGACGGCAGCATCCCCCCGCCGCGCCCGGTTCAGGTGCGCTCGCGGCAACAGGCGCTCGCGCTCGGTTGCGATTACCTCCAGAACCAGCAGTCGCCCGATGGCGCGTGGCGCTCGGACGTGTACGCCACATTCAAAGACGGCACCGCGCTCACGCCGCTCGCGGTCGTGGCGCTACAAGAAGCCCACGACGCCCACATTCACAACCGGGTCGTTGAAGCGATGATCAAGAAGGGGTGCGAGTTTCTCGCGAAGTTCGTCAAGCCGGACGGCACCATCGAACCGCCCACGGACGGCTTCGATTACCCCGTCTACACCGCGGCGCTCACGCTGAAAGCGTTCTCGCACCCGACTGCAAAGGACTTCGCAAAGCACCGCGCCGGGTGGGTGAAGTACCTCAAGGAGCGGCAACTCACGACTGCGCTCGGCTGGAAAGAAGCAGACAAGCAGTACGGCGGGTGGGGATACTGTCGCGTCATTCCGAAGAAGCCGGAGCCTGGCACGCTCGCGCCGAGCCTGATCGAGTCGAACCTGTCCGCGACGGTGTTCGCGCTCGACGCGCTCAAGACGGTAGGTGAAACGGACGCAGAGTTTTACAAGACCGCCGCGGTGTTCGTGCGCCGGTGCCAGAACTGGCCGATCCTCCAACCGCATCAGTCGCCGTTCGTGTGGTCGGGATTCGTGGACGGCGGGTTTCACTTCATCTACGACGACCCGGTCCGCAACAAGGCCGGCAAGGCCAACGACGACCCGCCCGTGTTCCACTCCTACGGCAGCACCACCGCCGACGGCCTTCACGCACTCGCGCTGTGCAACGACCCGTCCGACAAGGAGCGCCGCGCCGCGTCCGCGAACTGGCTCACGGGAGCCTTCCGCGCGGACCACCATCCCGGCGACTACGCCTCGGCCCACGAGCGGAACCGCGACGCGGTGTACTTCTACTACGCGGCGTCCGTCGCGAGAACGTTTCGCGAACACAAACTCGCGCTGCCGAACGGTCGCGACGGGGTTGCCGAACTGAGTTACGCGCTGGCGGCGCGGCAGGCGAAAGATGGAAGTTGGACGAACCCCATTGAACTGGTGCGCGAGAACGACCCCCTCGTCGCGACGAGCAACGCGATTCTCGCGCTGGCTCGATGCCGCCCTTGAAGAGAAGAGGAGAAAGGGAGAAAGGGTGATAAGACAAGAGCGTCTTGGTTCTGTCTTACTCCCCTTCACCCCTTCTCCCCTTCTCCTCTTCTCTTCAAACTTTTTGTCCGATACTGCTTGACGACAGCAGTCATCTCCCTTCCTAATAAGCAGAACGTTCAGCCCGAACACGCGACGTGCGACCAGATTCCAACCTCATGCGGATTTTCGGCGGAACTCTTTCGCCGCGGGTCGCGTCCAACGGAACACACGTCGCCTTCCGTGTTGTGCAGACCGTAACTCCGTCAGCGAACACCCGACTTTCCCAGGATTCGCAGCATGACTCGCTCGTCTTCCCGGTTGCGCTCGATCGGCCGATTCCTGTGTCTGGCGGCTCTGGTGCTCGTCGCCGCCGCAATGTTCGCAGCCGTCGTTCAGGCGCAAGACCCCGCTCCGGCTCCCGCCCCGACCCCCGCCGCCCCCGCCGCCGAGGAGAAATCTCAAGGCGGTCTTGTGATGTTCATGATCCGCTCGCTCGGCTGGGTGTTCGGCCCGCTGCTGCTGGCCATCTCCGTCGCGATGCTGGCCCTCGTCGTGTTGCTGTTCCTCGACCTGCGCATGACCGCGGCCATCCCGCCGGGGTTCGTGGACGAGTTCACCGACACCGTCAACAAGCGGAAGTTCAAGGAGGCGTTCGACATGGCCCGGAACGACCCGTCGTTCCTCGGTCAGGTACTCACGGCCGGAATGAGCCGCCTTCAGTATGGTCTTGAAGACGCCCGCGAAGCGGCGATGAACACGCTCGAAAGCATCAAGAGCGACAAGGATCAGAAGAACAACTACACCGCCGTGATTGCAACGCTCGGACCGATGCTCGGGCTCGTCGGCACCGTGTACGGTATGATCTTGTCGTTCCAGGTGTTGTCACTCGGCGGACAGCCGAACCCGACCAAGTTGGCCGAGGGTATCTCGCACGCCCTCGTCGTGACGCTCGTCGGGGTCGCCATCTCGGTGCCCGCGATCTTCTTCAACACCTTCTACAAGAACCGCATTACCCGCGTGACGATGGACACCGGCCACATCGCCGACGACTTGCTCACGCAGATGTACCACAACTCGAAGAAGGCTGCCGGCGGCGCCCCGGCCGCCGCGCCACCCGCGCCAGGTGCGCCTCCGGGCCGGTAGTATCGGCAAGAATGATCTCGGCGCCGAGGAGCCTGGCCCCTGCGGGACCAGCGACTCCCCTCCCCAACCCCTCCCTTCTTAGGGGAGGGGTTGGGGAGGGGGTTTGTCCGACGATCCTAAACCTCGGCGCCCTTTTTTGACTCCTGTCCTCTGACTTCTGGTTTCCATGAGCCACGGCAGCAACGAGAAATGCGAACCGAACTTCACCCCACTGCTCGACCTCGTGTTGCAGTTGGTGATGTTCTTCATGCTGTGCGCCAACTTCGTGATGGCTGACACCGGCGTAGAGATCAAGCTCCCGGAGGCGGTCGCGGCCAAACCGCTCGACGCTCGAGAAGACTACGTCTACTACCTGAACGTCAACGAGAAGGGGCAGGTGATCTTCCCCGAACTCGCACGGCCCATCGGCTCGGACGGCAAGCCGATCGAGTCCACCGATAACCCGGCACAACTCCTGGTCATCTTGCGCAATCGCGCGAACGAAGACCGGCGTGCGGCTGGTCCCGGGAACGAGGACAAACCGCTGCGAACGCTCGTCGTCCTGCGAGTCCACAAGGAGTGCCCATTCGACAAAACCTACGGCATCATGAAGGCGTGTCGCAGCGCCGGTTATCTCCGGGTCCAGCTTCGCGCCATCCTGCACGGCGGGGACATCGGCAGCTAATTCCGTCCACGAACGTTTCGCATCAGCGACCGCAAGAGCCGAACGCAAACGAACCAAAGAGACGAGCGATGCCGATTCACAAGCGGAAGCACCAGGGAGCGGACTTCGTCGAGCCGGACCTGCCCATCACGCCCATGCTCGATATGTCCTTCCAGCTCCTCGCCTTCTTCATCATGACCTTCAAACCGGCCCCCACCGAGGGCCAGATCATGCTTACGCTGCCCAAAGAAGAGGGTGGCGGACCGAGCATCCCCAATCCCTCGGCACCGGACCCGCCGAAGCACTACATCGTGCGAGTGGTCGCCACCGATCCCGGTGGCCGCATCGAAAAGATGACGTTGATCGAAGATGGCAGTGCCGCGACTACACCCAAAGACCTCATGGGTGACATCAAACTTTACCAAAAGGAACTGCAAGCGCTCGACGCCATGCTGAAAGCCGAAAAGAAACCCGGCAAACTGACGCTCGAACTGGACGCAAAACTGCTCCAAGATCACGTGATGCTACTCGTGGACACCGGTATCCGGGCCGGGTTCAGCGACATCTCGCCCGTGCCCATCGACAAGACGAAACGCTAACGCGCTTTCGGCGGGCCTCGTCACAACGCCTCCGCGACCGTGACCTACGAGGGCACTGGTCGCTCCAAGTCCTTTGCTCGCTTCACAATTCGCTCTGTTGACCGGTGGACGCACGCGCGGGACAATGGCGCAGTTCAGGAAACCTGCCCGGAAACCGGAACTTCCGTCGCAACTGGTCGTCGAATGGGGTGTTGGAGGAGCGTTTCATGTCCGGTCGGCTTGTCCGCACAACGCGTTTGAAACACCAAGCTGCGGCGCTCCTCGCGTTCGCCGCTCTCGGTGGTTTCGCGTGCGGGCTGCTCACCGTCGCCGACGGAACTGTTCGCGCACAACCGACGCCACTTCCCAAAGAGAAAGAGAAGGACGCGGACGACCCAGACAAGGTCGATACGCGCGACCCTCTCCCGGCTGACTCGCCACAACACAAAGCGCGCGAACGGCTCCAGATCCCGAACCGTGACCGCGCCATCTTCGCCGCGATCGAGGATTTCAAACCGGTCGCCCGCCACGACGTGAACCCGCGCGAACACGATGCCTGGATCGAGTTCGTTCTCCACGCCAAAAAACAGAACACCAGCGAACTCGACGAGTTTGCGATCCGCGACCTCGTTCCGCTCGACTTCAAGAACATGGCGCGAGCCGCGTACCGCACGGAGTTGATCCGCTTTGACGGCAAACTGGTCTGCGTTCGCCGACTCATGACGCCACTCCAACTGCGAGAGTCCGGCATCACCGAACTGTACGAAGCCCGGTTCGTTCCGCTCGACGAGTCGCCGCTCACGCCCGTGTCGATCGTGTTCATCGACCTGCCGGAATCGCTCGCGGCGGTGAAGAACAAGAAAGAAAACGAGTGGCTCGACGCAGACGGATGGGTGACCGCGAGCGGGTACTTCTTCAAGACGATGAACGTCCCGGGCGAACAGGCGAACGCGGTGGTAGCCCTGCCACTGCTGATCGGTCGTGGGTTGACGATGCGCTCTGGCCCGCCGGTTCCGTCCCCAAACCCGATCGCGCTCGACAAGAACGTGCGCATCTACAAGTTCATCAAAGACGACGTGAAGATGACCCGCATCGCCCCGAACGACGCGACGTGGCCGGAGGTCTCCGCGTACAACCGGGTGATCGTTCACGCCTCGCGGTTCTCGGCCGAACAACTCGAAGAATACGCGAACGGCGACCTAAAGTTCGCGGACCTGTTCGAGGATTCTCGCCGCGACTACAAACTCGCGTGCGTGAAGTTCGAGGGCCGGCTCATCTCGCTGCGGCGCGTCGAGGTGAACGACTGGCTCTCAGCCGCGGGCGTGACGGAAATGTTCGAGGGGTGGATGATCCCCAAAGACGAGCCGCGCGGGAACCCGATTTGCATCGTGTTTAGCGAACCGCTTGTGGGCGTCGAACCGGCCGGGCGCGTGAACAAGTGGGTGTCGTTCGCGGGCTACTCGTTCAAGCGGATGCGCTACGAGTCGGCTGAACCGGACGCAAAAACGCCTGCGAAAGGCATCGAGAAACTCGCCCCGCTCCTGATCGGTCGCGGACCGATCGCCCGCCGAGACCCGGACACCCCGCCGCCGGTCACGTGGAGCGACTTCGGCAATGCCGTGATGGTCGGCGGCGTACTCCTTGTCTTCTGTGCCGGCATGTTCACGTGGTACTACCGCGGCGGCGACCGCAAGGCGAAAGCGGAGATGGACGCGGTGCGACACCGCAACCCGTTCGACCCAAACGCCCCACCCGCGTAGCAGAACTGTCCGCGCCGGGTGTTTACGATCCAACGACCGGACCTTGTGATTTTTCTAGCGTGATCTCTGACCGCAACGAGCGGCCGAACTGAGGAGGCAGACCGTGAGCGAAAAAGCAGCGAACGCGGCGGTGATCCGTCTGATGGAAGCGGCGGAGGAGAGTTCTCAGGAACGCCTGGTCAAGAAGCACGTCCCGGCGTGGGTGGTCAGCGGCGCGATCCACGTCGCCGTCATCGCCGTCGCCATCCTCCTGTTCGGCTCGCGGCCCGCCGTCACCAAGCCGACCGACAAACTCCTTACCACAACCGCCGAGAAAGCCGACGAACCCGACGACAAGAACCTCACCAACGACGACCTCGGCATCGACTCCAACATCCAGGCCGCGCTCCCCGAAATCGAACGCCTCGACGCCAAAACCGTCGATGAAAAGGTCACGCAGGACAACGTCGGACAGCCCAACGTCACCGAGGACAACAACAACGCCACCGCCGTCCCCGGTCTCGGAGCCGAGTTCACCACACCCGGAACCGCCGGCGACACCGGCGCCGCCATGTCCGGCAACAGCGGGAACAACGGCATGATGAACGCGGCCGCGACCTCCGGGCGTTCAGGCGCCACCAAGACACGGTTGATCCGCGAGGGCGGCGGCAACGCCGCCAGCGAACTCGCCGTCGCGCAGGGTCTCGCGTGGCTCGCCAAACAACAGCAACAAAACGGGAGTTGGAAGTTCGACCAGGGCAGAACGGACGACATCGCGTGCGCGACGGGCTTCGCGTTGTTGCCGTTCCTCGCGGCTGGCGTGACCCACCGGAAGAAGGAAGAGAAAGACTTCAAGGGCTACGATCAAGTCGTTGCGAAGGGACTCGCGGTGCTGATGAAGGCGTGTCCGCTCAGCGGCGCGAACTCCGGCAAACTCAGCGGCGACGTGTACGCGAACGCAATCGCCGCCCTGCCGTTGTGCGAAGCCTTCGGCATGACCAAGGATCCCGCCCTCAAGCCCTACGCTCAGGCCGCCGTTAACTTCATCGCGCGGACGCAAGGCCCGAACGGGAGTTGGGGCTACGGCAACAGCGGGAACAACGGCGACACTTCCATCGTCGGCTGGCAGATCCAGGTCCTCAAGGCCGCGAAGTTGACGAAAGACCTCGTCGTTGATGATCGCGTCATCCAGAAGGCGAACAAGTTCCTCGACATCGCCGCGGCTGGGTCGCACAAGTCGATGTACGGGTACAACGACAACGCCAACGCCGGGCCCGGCACGGCGCTCACGGCGGTCGGGCTGTTGTGCCGGTACTACATCTCCGAGTGGGGTCCGCTCCACCGGAACCTGGTCGATGGCGTCGGCGGGTTAATGAAGGTGCCCCCGGTCGGCACGGGCGTAATCAAGAACATGTATTACTATTACTACGCGACGCAGGTCGTTCACTTCGCGGAAGGCGAGGACTGGCGGACGTGGAACGAAGGCCCCAAGTCGGCCACCGACGGCACCCGCAAGGGCGGGATGCGCGACTGGCTCATCGGACAGCAACTCAAGAAGGATCTGAACAAGGGTAGTTGGGAGCCCGAAGCCGGCTTCATTGGCAGCAGTTGCGGGCGTCTGGGCACGACCGCAATGTGCCTGTTGACGCTCGAGGTGTACTACCGCCACCTCCCGCTCTACAAGCGCGGCGCCGACGGCAAGGCGATCCAGATCATCGAGTAACGCGACCGCCTTCGGGAAGGTCGAAAACCGAAGAGTGTTCACCGCCAAGTGCGCGGTGAACACTCTTCTTTTCTTGCTCCTCCGCCCACGCCTTGCCAAACTTCGGGTCGGACAGGTTGCGGAGCAGATCGCGAAACGCGGTCGCATAGTTGGGAAACACCGGCAATTCGGGTGGCACCGGGTTTTCGGCCGCTGCGACCGTCGGCAACGCCTCCTGAGGCACCTTCGGATACAGGTGGTGAACGTCGTGGTACGGTTCCTGAAACAGCAACCACGAAAGTAACCGACCGACCCGCGACGGATTCCGCACACTGCGTGTCAGCGCCACCGCGCGCTTGCCGGTCAAGCCCACGTGTTCGATGTACTTCCGCCAACTCTGCACATTCCCCGCGAGGTACGCCGGAATCAGATACCCGGCCAGAAACGCGGGCACCACGTCGAACCAGACCACCGCGAACACCACAGCGACCCAGAACAGCACCATCGCAATGAGTTCCGCCCAGATCAGACGCCGCACGGTTCGCTCGCGGATGGCGGTGTCGCAGCGCAAGAACGAGCGCAGGAACAAGAACGGTGTCCACAACAACCCGAAGAACAACTCACAAAACGCCGCGAGCCGGCGAGTCCACTTCGCGGTGGCGGGATCGTTCAGCGGCCAGAACTCCTCGTCGCGCGTGTCGCCGATGTACGCGTGGTGCCAGTGGTGCGACGCGCGGTAGAGCGTGAGGCTCATGAAGCTGAACAGCCCCGTCACACGCCCCAGATAGCCGTTGATCGCACCCACCGGGCAAAGAGCGCCATGTGCCGCTTCGTGAAACGCGATCAGGTATGCGTGCATCACGAACGCCTGCGCCAACACGAACAGCGCCAGCACCGCGTAGCGCTCCTCCGCGAGCGCCCAGGCGATTCCGCCCAGGAGCGCAAAGAACGCAACTGCGTAGACCTGCGAGAGTCGATACCCGGCCCACCCCGGCTTGTGGAGGGCGAGAAGGAGGTGTTTATCAATAAGTTTCATCGTTCTGAAATGATACTCCGTCCATCTGAAATGAGCGAAACCTGCACCCGACAAAGCACTTCCGTCGCATCCCCGAAATTGCTCGTTCCGCGAACCGCAACATATTGTGATTTCACACGTTAGCGAGTCGGCATTGGGCTTTACCGGGTGCCCGGAAATCGGTAAAATACCGGTTGCATGAACACCGCTTCACGAACGCACGAAATACCCGCAAAAGAGGCCCGTTGGAGCGTCCCAACGACGCGCTGGAACGGATTCCTTGTGCTGCCGGAGAACCGCGTCGCGGTCCGCGCGGTCCGGTCGGTGTGTCGCACCGTTCTCGCCCGAAAGCGCCCGAACGCGAACCCTCTGGTTTTGCACGGTGCGCCGGGAACCGGCAAGTCGCGACTCGGTGCCGCGCTTGTGGAACAACTCGCCGCCTCGCCCGAAGGCGTGACGGCGCAAGTGGTATCTGCCGGCGACGTAACCCGTTCCCCGGACGAAAGCCTTTCCGACCGTGAACTGTTCGACTGCGACCTGCTCGCACTGGAAGACGTTCAGCACCTGACCGCGCGCGCCGCGGACGCCGCGTGCGACCTCATCGACGGGCGCACGGTGCGACGACGGGCGACCATCGTGACCGCGAGCACCGGGCCGTCGCAACTCGCGCACCTGTCACAACGGTTAACATCGCGGCTCGCGGCCGGATTGGTGATCCAACTGGAACCGCTCACGATTCCGAGCCGGCGCGCGATTCTGGCCGAAGTCGCAACGCTGAAAGGCGTGCGCCTCACGGACGACGCGCTGACTTGCCTGGCGGAACAATCAACGGGCGGCGGGGTCCGCGCCACACTCGGTTTACTTCAGAATCTGGCGCAGGTCGCGAGCGGTTTTCCAGGTCCGCTTACGCTCGCAAATGTCCAGCAAATCCTTGCGGAAAGCGGTCAACCGACATCCGCCGTAACAGACGTTTCGAGGATCGTGGAGCGTGTCGCCGCGGCCTTCGGAGTGAGCGAAAAGGAACTGCTCGGGTTGAGCCGGTTACGCAATGTAATGCGCCCGCGACAGGTTGCGATGTATCTTGCCCGCGAGCTGACCGGGTTGTCGCTTCCGCGTCTCGGCGCGGCGTTTGGGCGCGATCACACCACCGTGCTGCACGCCTGCCGCAAAGTGGCGGAAGAGGTCAAAGACGACGCCGCGCTGGCGAAGCGAGTGTACGACCTTCGCACCACCCTCGTTTAGCGTCCGACCCGGAGGGGCGTGTTGCGAACCTTGTGGAAAACTTGGCGCGCGACTGGCGCGCGAGTTCTCTTAACTGGCGCGCAGTGGGTCGAGTTACGAACAGTTGACGTGATCTGGAATCGGCGCGTCGCGGGATATCACGGGCGCGCCAGCCGCGCGCCAAGTTTTCCACAGGTACTCGTGAACGCGAACCGCTTGCGGACAAGGGACTTCGGAACGTTTGCGAGGAGTGCGCGCCAGAAACGCCGTCCGCCTTACTACTGCTACTGGTTATTTAAAATGAAGAATAACAAGTAACTGGAAGACACCCGACCCAAAGCCCAAAACCCCAGGAAGGGGAGGAGGATTCGCCATGAAGGTGACGTGTCAGAGAGACAGCCTACTCACTGCGTGCCAGAACGTGAAAGCGGCGGTTGCGGCTCGCACAACGAAACCAGTGTTGAGCAACATCAAGGCGGTGGCTCAAGACGACGCACTCACGCTCGTTGCTTACGACATGGAAGTCGGTATCCGCTACGAACTACGCGGCATCACCGTGGTTCGGGCCGGGTCGTGTATTTTGCCCGTCACCGAACTGGAGAAGATCCTCCGCGAGAGCAACGACCCCGACATCAGTTTAGACGCAGGCAATGAGGCGATCGTCGCGAAGACGAGCGGCGGGCGGTTCGAGATGCCGAGTATGAATGTCAACGAGTTCCCGGACATCCCGGCGTTCGACGACGGCGGGCGTTATCACGAAGTAACGGCCGGCACGCTGCGAACGATGATCCGCCGCACCGCGTTCTCGGCCGACAAGAAGGATACCACCGCGAAGTTCTCCCTGACAGGCGTGCTGTGGGAAGCAGACGGCAACGGCGCCCACCTCGTCACGACCGACACGAAGCGGCTCGCGGTGTGTCAGGGGCCGGCGAGCGTGTACGGCGTTGCGGACAACGTGAAGGCGGTTCACCTCGTCCCGCTGAAGGCCGTTGGGCTACTGGAACGCAATTTGACCGACGACAACGAACTGGTCCGGGTCGGACTGCGGACCAACGACGCGCTGTTCCAGACCGAGCGCGCGATGATTTACACGTCGCTGGTGCAGGGGAAGTTCCCGCCGTACCGCGAGATCATCGCGAAGACACGCAAGGAAGCGACGCAGAAGGTGCCGCTGCCCGTTGCCGGGTTCCTCTCGCGCGTCAGGCAAGCGGCCATTATGACGGACGACGAGAGTATGCGCGTGGACATGACGTTCGACGTGGGCGGTGTCACGATGAAGGCCCGCGGCGCGAAGACCGGTGCGAGCGAAGTGACGCTCGAACTGCCGGAGTACCACGGGCCGAAGACGGAGATCGCGTTTGATCCATCGTACTTGGTCGAGTTTCTCCGGGCGATCGAGAACGAGCCGACGGTGATGCTTGAGATGTCCACCGGTCTGCGTGCGGCGCTGTTCCATTGTGGTGAGGACTACACGTATCTCGTGATGCCGCTGACTGGTTGAGTGGGCTGTTGGTTAGCCGCGACCCGTAGTCCGCGGAGGGGAGCGCGCAACCTCAGCGCACAGGCGCATTGAATTGTTTCGCTGGCGCGCTCCCCTCCGCGGACTACGGGTCGCGGCTAAACGAACACTAAGTGCTAACCCTCATGGCGAATGAGAATCGAGGTCCGGAGAACATCGCCGACATCCTCGGTAAGTTGTTCACGTCCCGCGGATGGGGTCGCAAGAACGACCGATTGCGGCTCGAATTGGCGTGGGCGGGCGTCGCGGGCGAAGAGTTATTGAAGGACACGCAAGTGCTGGGGATGCGGCGAGGCGTGATGGAGATCGCGGTGCGGAACGCGGTGCTGATGTCAGAGTTGACACAGTTCCACAAGCGCGGCCTGCTTGCGAAACTCCGCGCCGCGATACCCGGCGTCACGCTCACCGACCTGAAGTTCCGCGCCGCCGCGTGGTAAGTCTTTTAGCCTTGGAATGGCGACTGTCTTGTAGCCAGTGGGCGCAAGCCCCTAGTTTTCTTTGAACGAGGAAACCAACACGATGAGCACCGTGACGACACCGGCAGTTGGTCAGTACACCGAAGACCACATGAAGACGCTGAAGGATGCCGCCCACATCCGACAGAACCCCGGCATGTACGTCGGCAATACCGACGTGGAAGGACTGCACCACCTCGTCTACGAAATCGTTTACAACTCCGTCGATGAGGCACTCGTTGGATACTGCAAGAACATTACCACGGTAATCGACGTGAACGGGGCCGTCTCCGTTACCGACGACGGCCGTGGTATTCCCGTGGGCGTGAAGGCCGACACGGGCAAGTCCACGCTCGAAGAGGCGCTCACGATCGCGGGCACGAGCGGCAAGTTCGATAACGCCGCGTATCGCGTGTCGGCTGGTCTGCACGGCATGGGCGCGAAAGCCATGAACGCGCTCTCCGAGTGGTGCGAAGCCGAGGTGCGCCGCGATGGCCGCGTCTACAAGATGGACTTCGCACGCGGATACGCCACGGACGGCAAGTTGCAAGATCTCGGCCTCGCACCCGCGGGGCAAACCGGCACCACGATTCGGTTCATGCCGGACGCCGAAATCTTCGGCACGCACAAGTTCGATTACGAAAAGCTCGCCACCCGGTTCCAGCAGATCGCGTACCTCAACCGCGGACTCACGCTCACCATCAAGGACGAACGCGACGGCCGCTCCGATACGTTCGCGTCCGACCTCGGCATCGTCGAGTACGTCACCTTCTTGAACACCGGCGAGCAACCCGTTCATCACCCGGCCATCTACGTCAACAAGCAGGTGGATGGTGTGACGGTCGAGGTGTGCATGCAGTACATCGCCGACGACCGCAAGTTGGAGATGTGCTTTACCAACAACGCCTACAACAAGGACGGCGGCACGCACCTCAGCGGCTTTCGCTCCGGGCTGACGAAGGCCATCAACGCTTACGGCAAGAAGGAGAACTTGTTCAAGGATTTGGACATCCGCGGCGACGACTTCCGTGAAGGGCTGACCGCGGTCATCAGCATCAGCCACCCGGACCCGAGTTTCGAGTCGCAGACAAAGGTGAAGTTGACAACGCCGGACGTGGAAGGGCTCGTCAACAGCGTTATGTACGAGACGCTGTCGGAGTACCTCGAAAAGCATCCGAAGGATGCGGAGAAGATCTGCAAGAAGGTGTCGCTGACAGCCGAACTGCGGCTCGCCGCGGCGAAGGCCCGTGCCGTACTCAAGGACCGCAAGAACCTGCTCAGCGGCGGCGGGCTGCCGGGCAAACTGTACGACTGCACCAGCCGCGAGCGCGAACACAGCGAGTTGTTCCTGGTCGAAGGCGACTCCGCCGGCGGCAGCGCCGAGAGCGGGCGGAACCGGCAGTACCAGGCGATTCTGCCGCTCAAGGGCAAGGTACTCAACGTCGAGAAGGCACGCGACGAGAAACTCTTGGAGAACAACGAAATCTCCGCGCTCATTGCGGCTGTGGGTGTGGACATCAACAACGTCGAGGACGTGAGCAAGGTTCGCTACGGGAAGATCATCATCCTCACCGATGCCGACGTGGACGGCCAGCACATCCGCACGCTGCTACTCACGTTCTTCTTCCGCCAGATGCGGAAGCTGATCGAAGCCGGGCACGTGTTCGTTGCGCGCCCACCGTTGTTCAAGGTGACGCAGAAGAAAGACACGCGATTCGTCCAGACCCGCGAAGAGATGGTCGTTGAACTGACGAGTCGCGGACTGAAGGCGACGACGTTGCACGTAACCAAGCCGGACCAGCCGGCGCGCACTGTAACCGGCGACGACCTCACGAAGTTGCTTCCGGCGCTCGCGGAAGCGGAAACCGCCGTGGTGGGCCTGGAGCGCCGCGGTCGGACACTCGACGAACTCCTGCCGCGCGCGGTGGACGGTGCGTTCCCGGCGTACCACGTTTCCGAGCGCGCGAAGAACAAGGAACACTGGTTCCGCACGGCCGAGGACGTTGCCGCTTACAAGGCGGAACTCACCGAGCAACTCAAGCGCGAGCCAGTGATCGGCGAGGACTACACGCTCGACGAGTGGCACGACCTGAAGGCGCTCAACCGCGCGCTCGCGAAGATGAAGAGCACCGGGTTCGACACGAGCGACATGATCCCGCTTCAGAGGATCGCCGGGCGCGAGCCGCCGGTGCGCTATACCCTCGAACACGAGAGCCACACGAAGAACCTCGTGAGCCTCCGCGAGTTAGTGACCGAGGTCCGCAGGCTCGGCGAGAAGGGCATGGCCGTGACGCGGTTCAAGGGGCTGGGCGAAATGGACCCAGAAGAACTTTGGGCGACAACACTCGACCCGCAGCACCGCACGCTGCTCCGCGTGACGCTCAACGATGCGTTCAAGGCGGAGGAGATGTTCCGCACGCTGATGGGTAAGGAAGTGCAAGACCGCCGCGCGTTCATCTTCAACAACACGCTCAAGAGCGTCGAGGACATCGACTACGGGGCGTAAATGGCTCTGGCATAGCGTAGGCCCCGGATGGGCCGTCTTGTCTTGTGGCAAGACGGCCCATCCGGGGCCTACGCTATACCAGGCGGAATCACTTCGCCTTGAAGCCGCCGAAGAGGTCTGGTGTGTCCGGGGCGGTGCCGCCTTCCATCACCAGGGTCTTTTGCGCGGCCTCGATCCGTTCTTTCGCCCGTTTGAACTCCGCGTCGTACTTCGCGAGCAACTTGTCCTGCTCGTCTTTGCTCAGTTTGAGCTTGTCCATCTTTTCAATCGTCGTCTTGATCCGTTCGAGCGCCCCGGCTTGCTTCTCGCGCGATTCCTTCTTTTCAAGTGTTTCGGCGTACACGTTGAGATTAACGATGAACTCTTTCATCAGCGCGTCGGGGCCGCCGCAGCCGGTCGCGCAGAGGAGCAAAACACCCACAAGCCCAAAGGCAACGAATCGTTTCATCTTGTGAAATCCGGTAAGTGCGCTTCGTGCCGGTTGCCAACAGCCGGCACTTCGTTTCGCGACACTATACCGCGCACCCTCGGCGGGGGCCATTTGCCCCACGAAGTTACGGCAACTTCAACTCGGTGCCTGCGGGCAGCGGTTCGGAGGGCTTCGTCACCCACGGGTTCAGTTCGTAGATGTCCCGCCAGCGCTGCTCGTTGCCGAGCGCCTGCTTCGCGACCTGGGGCAGCGTCATTCCGCCTTGCGGCACGGTGAAGGTGTTGCGCGTCGACGGTTTCGGCGCGGCGCCCCAGTCCGGTCTGACCGACGTCGCGGGCGGGACGACCCCGGACTCGCCGACCGGAACCACGGTCCCACCGGTTTGCGCCGGGAATTGCCGCTTCAGTGCGTGAATCGGTGGCACGTTGACGAAGCGCCCACCCTGGATCACGGCGTTCTGGTTGAACGCCCGCAGCGCCGCGGCGAACCGGCGGTCGTTGTAGAACTCCAGGCTGATCGTTTCGTAGGTGTCGCCCGCTTTCGGGTCGTGGACGTCCACATCGAACGTCGTTTTCGGGGCGAACTCGGGCACGATCGGCTTCACCTCCGACGCCCCCGCCGGCTTCGTGAACCCGGGGGGCATTCCGAGCGTGGGCGGGTCGAACGCCGGTGGTGGGAACTTCACTTCTGGCTTTGGGTTCACGTCCACCGGGAACATGCTTGGCGGGACAACACCGACGGGTGGCTTCGGGTCGAAGGCGGCGGGCAGTTTCACTTCGGGGAGTGGCAACTTCGGTGTGGGGTCGGGTAGCACGACGGGCGCGAGCGGTTTCGGGATGAGGTCGCCCGATGGTGGCGGAACGACCCCGCCCGGTAGCGGAAGCGCGGGTAACTCGGGCTTGGGTGGAATGACGCTCGGCGGCGCAAGTCCGGTTGGCGGCGGGACTGCGGGCAGAGGCGGAAGGCCGACAGCCGGTGCGGGCGGTGTCGGCGCGGGCGGAATCGTGGGGGACGCGCCCCCAATCGGCACGAGACCGGTAGGCGGAGGCGGCACGATGAAGTCGGGGAGCGTAGGCAACGCGGGCGGTCGGGCGTCCACACCAATTGTTGGCGGTGCGAGTGGCGGAAGCGGGCTGATGCCGGTTGGTTTGAGTGTGGTTGGTGGTCCGCCAACAGGCGCGGCCGGAACCGTGGGCAGCAGCGGGAGCGTGCCGAGCGACTCGCGAGGTGATTCCACCTCAATGGCTGGCGCCTTCACGAGTGCCGCGGGCGGGTTGAGTTTCACCTTGTCATCGACCGCAGCCGCGACCGGGACGGACGGGTTCGCATCGTCCTTCGCGGGGAACATCATGCGCATCGTGCCGATGCCGGTGAACAGGCTGAAAGCGGCTGTCGCGCCGAGGGCGAGTTGCTTCTTGGTGAAGCGCGCGAACAAACCGGTGGCCGCTGGCGCGACGACTGGCGGCACTCCGGTTGCGTCCGCGACCGTTGGTTTGGACGCGGCCTCGACTTTTGGAGCGGGTGCGGGTGTCGGCGCGGGCAGGGATACCGACACGGGCGCAGCGCCCGGACCGGTACGGGAGAACGACGGCTTGGCCGGCGTGTCAACGGCGATGGGTTCGGTCATCCGTGACCTCTTAGTGTGTTCGATTGGAGATTTGCGATTGACGAAGCACCCAATGCGCCTCAATCATCAATTTGCAATTCTCCGAGCGACCCTCAACTTGGCGCTCCGTGCGCGCGGGTTGCGGGCCGTTTCTTCGTCGCTCGCCTCGACCGGCTTTTTCGTCACCGGTTGCCACAGCCCCACGGCGCGGAACGCTTGTTTCGCGCGCCGGTCTTCGAGTGAGTGGAAGCTAATGATTCCCGCCCGCCCGCCCAGCTTCACCACCCGCGGCAGCATCGCGAGCAGGCGGTCGAGGGAACCAAGTTCGTCGTTCACCGCAATGCGCAGCGCCTGGAACACGCGCGTCGCGGGGTCGATGCTACCGGATCGTGGCACGCAACTCCGCACGACATTTGCAAGGTCCGCGGTGGTCGCGAACGGCTTCTCCTCGCGGCGTGCAACGATCCGCTGTGCCACCCTCCGGCTGCGTCGCTCTTCGCCGAACTCCCAGAACACATCTGCGAGTCCGGCCTCGCTCATCGTGTTCACCATGTCTGCGGCCGTCTCGCCCGTGGTTGGGTCCAACCGCATGTCAAGCGGGCCGTCGTCGCGGAAACTTAGCCCGCGCGCCTTCTCGCTCATTTGATCGGAACTGAATCCCAGGTCCGCGAACACGCCGTCCACGCTGTCGATGCCGCGTGCGGTCAGCACCTCACTTAACTGGTCGAAATTCGCGTGAACCAGTTCGACCGTCAGTCCGGCCACTCTCTGGCGTGCCATTTCGAGCATGGTCGGGTCTTGATCCAGCCCGATCACGCGCCCGTTTGGGCCGACACGCTCCGCGAACATTCGCGTGTGTCCGCCGCCGCCGACGGTGCAATCGACCCATGTTTCGCCCGCCTTCGGGTCGAGCAGGCTGAGTGTTTCGGCCGGTAGCACGCTCACGTGAACCGGGACACGATCGGTGGACATAGGCACTGTGTGGAATTGAGTCAAGGCGAGGATGGGAGCGAATGCGGGGGATCGACGACGGCGATTCGCACGGTCGCGCGTCAGCCGTGGACGATGTGCGGCGCGTCGGCGTCGTCCGGGGGCGGGAACCGTCCACGCAAGCCGTTGATGTCGATCCGCTGGAGCACGTTACACACGTCGTCCATCGGCACCGCGGCGTCAGTCGCCCACTGGAGGATCTTCAGGTTGTCGGCCCCGGCCACAAGCAGCGTCGCGATCTCGCGCACCAATTCCTGTAGGTCGGGGAACTCTCGCACCAGTACGCCGAAGTCCGCACGCGGCATTTCGAGCCAGAACCGCCTGCCGCTCAGGTGTTCGATCGCACGACCCCGGACGAACGCGTGCCAGTGGCGGCCGACCCACTGCCGGATGGCCTCATCGCCCAGGTCGTGGCCCGCCTTCTCGCTCTCGATCCAGCGGAACCGTTCCGCTTCTTCGCGGGCGTCGTCGGTCATGTGCGGTCTCCTTTATGAGCCGAATCACCACCGGCTGATTGCGGCCTGCCCCTTGCCGAGCAACTCGGACCGCTTCAGGATCGCGTCGTGCGTTGCCAACTTATACAGATCGCCGAGCGTCGGATAGTTGAAACACGTGGCCAGGAACAGGTTCGCACCGCCACCCGTCATCATCGCGGTCAGGCCCACGTGAATCAACTCCGTGGCCTGTTCGCCGATCACGTGGACCCCGAGCAACTTCATCTCGTCGCGCTCGAAGACCAGCTTCAGGAACCCGGTTTTGTCCCCGATGATCTTGCCGCGCGGGTTCTGGTCGTAGTCGGCGCGACCCACTACCACCGGGATACCTTTTTCTCGCGCTTGCAGTTCCGTCAGGCCCACCGAACTCACTTCGGGGATTGTGTAGATGCCGGCGGGGAGGAACTGGGCCAGCGCCTCCTTCGCGTTGGACCCGAACGCGTGGCACGCCGCGACCCGGCCCTGTTCGGAACTGGTACTCGCCAGCGCCGGGAACCCGATCACGTCGCCAACCGCGTAGATGTGCGGCACCGTGGTGCGGAAGTGTTCGTCCACGGGAATGAGGCCACGCGACGTCAGCCCGAACCCGGCAGCCTGTGGCGCGAGCCGGTTCGCGTAACTGGTCCGTCCGGCGCACACGAGCAGGTGCCCGACCGCGAGTTCGTCGCCCGATGTGAGCGTCAGTTCGATCTCGCCGGATTTTGGCACCTTGCACGCGGTCACCTGCTCATTCCAGTGGAACACAATCCCTTGGCGTTCCATCGCCACAGTTAGCGCTTTCGACAGGTCGGGATCGAGGAATGGGAGCAGCACGTTGCGCCCGTCGATCAAGTGAACGCGCACGCCGAGCGCTGCGAACATGCACGCGTACTCGCTGCCGATGACCCCGGCCCCGATCACGGCGAGCGACCGCGGGATAGTGGTGATGTAGAGCAACTCGTCCGAGTCATGGACGCGGCTGTGCTCGAACGGAAAGACCGCGGGGCGCAGCGGGCACGAGCCGATCGCAATGACGATCTTCTCAGCGTGTAGGTCGAAGGTGCCGCCCGGCGGGTTCGGGCGCGTGACGCGGACTGTGTGCGGGTCGAGGAACTGGCCGGTGCCTTGATGCACCGTCACGCCATACCTGTCGAGGAGCGTGCGCATCTGGTGCGCTTCAGTAGCGGTGACCACGCGTTCGTGGCGCACGAGGTCTTCGATCTTGGCTTCGCGGCGGACGGACACATCGACGCCGATGAGCTGCCGGGCCTTGACGCCGGCGATGGCGAGTGCGACCTCGCGGAGCGTCTTGCTCGGGATGGTGCCGGTGTTCACGGCCGCACCGCCGACAACGGCATTGCGCTCGACGATGGCGACCCGCTTGCCGAGCAGCGCCGCGGTGTCGGCCGCCGCGACCCCGCCCGGTCCGGCGCCGATCACAATGAGGTCGTATTCGGTCGCGGCGGGCATGGCGGAAACTCCGAGGAGCGGGTCGCGGGTCTGTGAGGCATCTTACCCGTCGCGCGGGGCGTTTTCCCGCCGTTTTCGCGTGAGGCAGACGTATCATGGAGGTATGAGCAGGTGAGTTACGTGGGTTGGCCCTCCGCCACAGTAAAAACAAGGAGCCTCGAATGCCCGCCGTTCTTGACGACGTTTCCGCTGAAATCCTCGACCTGAAGAAGCAACTCGGCGCCACCATCCTCGCGCATTATTACCAGGAGGGCGAAATCCAGGCGCTCGCCGACGTGACCGGCGACAGCCTCAAACTCGCGCGCGAAGCCACCAAGGTGGACTCGCCCGTGATCGTGTTTTGCGGTGTGCTGTTCATGGCCGAAACCGCGAAGATGCTCAACCCGTCGAAGCGAGTGTTGCTGCCGGACTTGCAAGCCGGGTGCAGCCTCGTGGACGCGTGCCCGGCGGACAAACTCGAACGCTACCAGGAGCGGCTCCGCGAGAACGGCCGCAAGTTCCAGACGGTGTGTTACATCAATTCCTCCGCGAAGGTGAAGGCGCTCTCCGACTGGGTCGTGACGAGCGGCAACGCCGAAGACGTGGTGCGGAACAAGGTGCCGCAAGGCTACGAAATCCTCTTCGTGCCCGATAAACACCTCGGCCGCTACATGGCCGAAGTCACCGGACGCGACATGATCCTTTGGGACGGTTCGTGCATGGTTCATGAGATCTTCAGCGTTCACGACCTACTGAAGCAGAAGCGCGAACACCCACGCGCGATCACGATCGCGCACCCGGAGTGTCCGAAGAACATTCTCGACCTTGCGGACTACGCCGGCGGCACCGAGGCGATGATCAAGCACGTCGCGACGTTCGCGGAGCCGACGGAGTTCCTCGTCGCGACCGAAGCGAACATGATGTGGGAGTTGGAGCGGCGGCACCCGCGGCACACGTACCTCGGCGTGCCCGGAATCACGTGCTCATGCAACAAGTGCCCGCACATGGCGCGGAACACGCTGGAGAAGGTTCGCGACTGCATGAAGACCGGTACGCCGGAGATCGCTTGGCAGCCGGAATTCGACAAAGCGAAAGAAGTGCTGGCGCGGAGCCTGCTGAACCCGCCGGTCACGGCGCCGGTCCAACCCGCGGGGGACTGAAGGATTTCATTCTCGCGCTCGTGCAACTCCGCGGCGCGGGGAATGTTGTGCTGGTCGCGCGTCGGTGCGAGTGCGCACGGAACACGAAGGAACTCGTCGGGTTCGCCGTGTTCGTCGAGCTAGTCCGCGAACGCGAGCCGGGCGGTGTTGGCAGCGATACCGAGGATGAACGCGTCGCGTTCGTTCATGACGCTACCCGGTGTGGTCGCGTGTTTACGATTGAGGTATCGTAACCTTGTCCCATTCGTGAGGGAAGGAATCACTTCATGCCGCCGATCGTGCCGAACCGGTTCCTTGTTCGCGTCAGCCACCCGTGCCCGTTCGTGAAGGACGCACCCCGCGATACCGACGAAGACGAATATCTCGTCGAGCTTCCCGAAAGCGCCAGACTCGACAACTTCGCGGCGCTGGATGAGCAGGAGAACTTCGCGGACGTGCGGCTCGCGTGGAACGACTTTGGTCTCGCGGTTCAAGTCGAGGTGAAGGGCAAGTCGCAGCCGGCGGTGGGCGACTCCGACAAGCCGAGCGCGTCGGACGGTCTGCGACTCTGGATCGACACGCGCGACGCCCGCGCGAGTCATCGCGGGAGCCGGTACTGTCACCAGTTCGCGTTCTTCCCGACCGGCGGCGGCACCGACAAGGACGAGCCGTTTCTCACGCAGTCGAAGATCAACCGTGCGCTGCAAGACGCACCGATGGCAAGCCTCGCGGACGTTCCGTTCCGCGCGCACCGGATCAAGGGTGGTTACCGACTCGAAGCGTTTCTACCGGGCGCGGCGCTCAACGGTTTCGACCCGGCCGAACACCCGCGGCTTGGCGTGTACTACTGCGTTCGCGATCAGGAAATCGGCGACCAGTTCCTGAGCGTGGGGTGGGACTTCCCGTTCAGCGATGATCCATCGTTGTGGGGAGTGTTGGAGTTGGTGAAGTGATTTGGTAGGTGCCGCTTGCCAGGTGGCAAGCGGCACCTCCTTTATTCCAGGTCGATTATTCCAGGTCGATTCCCAGCTCTTTGGGAGTCGGCACAACGACCGGCGCGTCGGGCAGGTGAATGCCGAGTTGCTCCGGGGTTGGCACGAATACTTGTTGTGTCGCTTGCGGCTTCGCGAGCACCGGCTTCACTGCGACTGGGGCCGGCTTCACCGGCTGGCGCTGCGGTTGTGGAACGTAGTACGGCTGCGGCGGCGCGCCCAATCCGTAAGGGTCGAAGTTCGGCGAACCGCCGAACGGGACGGGACATCCCGTGGGTGTTCACCCCGCACCGCTGCGACCGGGGACGAGCGTGAACCACAGACCCACGCCCAGAACCCCGACCACCGCGGGCACTCCGGCCCAGAACGCTGCCTTGCGCATACAAGTCGCTTCCGTGCGAGCGGCGAGAATCCATTCCCGCCGTGAGAACGGGGGATAGCGTTCCCCCGCTTCAACAAAAAGCCCAATTTAACGAGACAGACTGGAACTGGTCGGCATCGACCGCGACGCAAGGTTATGTTTGTCGGCACGTGAACGTGGTCAATTTTCGGAGTCGGTGACGGTTGGCACTGCGGCGATCACGGCTGCGCTGGAAGTGGGCGTTCCTTGCGTGGGCGGCGTGTCCGCGTCCGCGAGGATCTCGGCCACGTCTCGCCGCACGGCGTCGCAGTACGTTTGAAGCGGCAGGTCGTCCGCGTCGTTCCCGAACGGGTTCTCGATCTCTTCGGCGGTCAACTCGATGCCGAACATGAAGTAGATGATGAGCGCCTGAACCGGTATCGCCCACAGTCCGAGTGCGTGAATCAGGTGCCACGGCGCGAGTATCAGACTGAGCAACAACCCGTGGCGGAGCAGCGCGTGAAACGATGCTGGGACTGGTGTTTGGGCCACGCGCTCGCAGTGCCCGACCGCGTCCATTAGCGCGCGGACGTTCGCCTCCCACGCCCACAAGCCCGGAAGATCTAACTTGCCTTCACTAAACCAGCGGGCGCCGAGCGCGTGAAGTCGGCCGGCGAGGAACGCGGGGACGTGCGCGGGCGCCGCGAGGTCGCTCTCGAATCCCGGTACGGTCGCGAGCCGGTTTTCGCCGCGGAGCCGGTTCATTAGCGCGACTGAGAACCCGCCGATCAGCGCCCCCGCGAGTTGGCGGTCGGTTGTCGTAGCACGCACGAGGTGCGCCAGCTTCAGCGCCAGATTTCGGCTGTGAACGGTCACTTCCGTCCACAACTTTTGGCCGTCGAACCAGCGGTCGAACGCGGCCCGCGTGCGGACGCCCACCAACACGCCGAGGACAAGACCGTTCACCAGCCCGAACTCGGCTGACCATCCTGGCAGGTCGCCGAGCAACCCACGTCCGAAGGCGTACACCGCGAGCGAATAGCTGGTCGCGATAAGGATCGTGAGCCACAGTCGGCGCATGATCGGTGGCGGCGGCCAGATCCACACCCGCAACTTTGGCTTCGCGCGCACGCCCGTTCCTTTACACTTGCGACGAGTCGCCCAGCCTGGGGAGTTCGTCCAGTGAACCAAGGCCGAACACCTGAAGGAATCGCGGTGTGGTGCCGTAGCGCACTTCGCGAACCGCGGCTTCGGCGCGGTGCTGAACCGCGATGAGGCCGAGCCGCACGAGCTGTCTGAGTGTTGCGCCGGAGTCCGTACCGCGGATCGCATCCACTTCTGCTTTGCCGAGCGGTTGGCGGTACGCGACTGCCGAGAGCACATCAAGCGCCGGTTGGCTCAGGCGGGTTTCGCGCGGCCCGCCGAACAGCCGCTCACGCAGGTTCCGGTACGCCGGGCGCACGACCAGCACGAAGCCGTCGTCGCGCGCTTCGATGGTGTAGGACCGGCGCTGGTCGCGGTACCGCTTGTTGAGCACGGCAATGGCTTCGTGGAAGCGTTCTGTCGTGAGTCCGCGAACCGCGGTGGAAGCGACCGCTGCCGCGAGCGGGTGCCCGCCGACGAACAGCATTGCTTCGATGAGTTGTTCGGGGGAAGGCGGAAGTTCTGCGCTTGGTGTTGTCTTGGTGAGCGGGGGCGTGAGCTTCGCTGTTTCTTGTGAAGTTTCGCTCGAAGAGGGGACTGACGCTTTTTGCTCGCCGAGGTCTTCGGCGAGTTCCTCGACAACATCCAACTGCCACGCGCCGCCGAGTTGTGACGCTGCGGCTTCGCCCAGCGCGAGTGGGTCGATAGGTTCGTCCGGCGGGTTGTGGGCTTGGGCCATGCGCGGCGTCAGTTCATCGGAAGGCCGAGGCCCGTGATGACGGTGCCCGTCCACAACAGCGTGAACACCACCGCAAGCGCGAGGTGTAACCGCTTCAGGCGCATCTTGCCGCTAATGATCATTAGCGGCAAGAGCAACGCGGACGGAACCGAGAACCACAGGTGCGTGTGGAGCGCTTGCAGCGCCTCCGGGTCGAACATCTTGGTCACAGACCCGCCGAGTTGCAACAGCGCCTCGAACGCCGCGACGGTCGTCATCGTGAGCACGAAGAACGCGGTGTTGATGTGTCCGTGAAGCCGCGGACGCTTCAGTGCCAGCGCGACGAGCGACGTGAGTAATAGTATCGTTACCGCGACGACGAGCACCTTCAGCGTCAGGATGATCTGCGGCCCGGTGGGCATCTGGAACCTCTGGTCTGCCGCAAGTTGAGGCGAGCGTCAGTGGTGGGCTGCTGTTGCGCTCGCCTCTGGCTTGCGGTATTCGATCATCCTAGTGATTCAACGACGGCGTCGCCCATTTGCGTTGTGGTCGAAGTGCCGCCGAGGTCGGGCGTTTTCACGCGGCTCTCGGCCAGCACCTTCGCGACCGCATCGCGCACGGCTTTCGCGCTCTTCGCGAGGCCCAGGTGGTCGAGCATCAGCGCCGCGGAGAGCACCGCCGCGAGCGGGTTGGCCTTTCCTTGCCCCGCAATGTCAGGCGCGCTGCCGTGAACCGGCTCGAACATACTCGGGAACTTCTTCGTCGGGTTGATGTTCGCGCTGCTCGCCAATCCGATGCTCCCCGTTACCGCGGCGCTCAAGTCCGTGAGGATGTCGCCGAACAGGTTGCTCGCGACCACCACGTCGAACGTTTCCGGCTTCCGCACGAAGTCCATCGCGGCGGCGTCCACGAGTAACGAACTGCTTTCCACGTCGGTGTAGTCCTTGCGCACCACCGCGAACACGTCGTCCCATAACCCCAGACCGTAGACCTGCGCGTTCGACTTGGTGATGCTGGTGAGCTTCTTACGCGGACGGGCACGTGCGGCTTCAAATGCCGCGCGCAGGATGCGCTCGCAGCCTTTCCACGTGAACACGCCGGTCTGAATCGCGATCTGGTTCTCGGTGCCCGGGTACAGGTTGCCGCCGACGGGCGCGTATTCGCCTTCCGTGTTCTCGCGGTACACCAACATGTCGATTTCGCCCGGCTTCTTGCCGCTCAGTGGGCACTCCACGCCGGCGAACAGGTACGCGGGGCGAAGGTTCACGTACTGGTCGAACTTCCGCCGCATTGGGAGCAGCAGTTCGTGAACCGTGATCTTGTCCGGTACGATGGCCGGAATGCCGACCGCGCCGAACAGGATTGCGTCGTGCGGGGCGAGTTGCTCCCAGCCGTCTTCGGGAAGCATCCGGCCGTGCTTTTGGTAGTACGCGGTGCTCCACGGGAGATGGTTCCACTTCAACTCGGCTCGATCGTGTTTGCGCACCGCAACTTCGACCGCGCGCACGGCTTGTTCGATCACTTCCGGTCCGATGCCGTCGCCGCCGATCACCGCAATCTTGTGAACCGCCATTGCACCCTTCCCGCGTGTTGGATATAGACGCCCGCAAAGTCCGCCTAACCGGTTGCTCTCTCACCCGCGATGACGCGCCAACGGCCGGTTTCGCTCTCCCGCCGTAGACGGTGGGCAGTTGGCGGGGGAGAGTAAGAGTGGTTAGATCCCAGAACTCACTGGTGATGTAGCCGCCCCCGGAGGCGCGGTCAAGATGATGGGTCGGTTGCTTCCAACTCGTCGTTCCGCTCGGCGCCTGGCTCTCGCCTTTGGCGCGGTCGGTATGCTCGCGCTCGCGGGCTGCAAGACGAACAAGGACGCAACCGGCGGCGTCACCGGTATCGGCGCCAGCGGCGGGAAGAGCAAGAACGATCCGCTCGTGTCTGGCCCGAAGCTCATTCCGCGACAAGACCTTCCGGTTCCCGAACGCGGGATCGGCACGAAGGGCAAGTCCGACCCTCTCACGACACCGACCGGCGGGCGCAACGACAAGGTCGGCTACATCGACGACCCAGAGCGGTTCAAGGGCACGGTGCTACCCGGCAAGGCGACCACGCCGGCGGCGCTCGCGGGTCGCCTCAAGGACGGCGAGGAACTGAAGATCGAAGCGCCCGGCGTGGCGCTCCAGCCGGCTGGCGGTGTTTTGCCGTTCGACGCGGCCGAGGGTGTTTCGCCGCTGTACGACCGGTTGGAGAAGCTGGGTGTGAAGCGCGAGGACCGCACGCTGGAACGCGAGGGCGGGAAGTACGTATGTCGCGCGTCGGTGCAGATCAGTGCGGAAGGTGCGCGGCGCCAGTACACTGGCGAGGGCGCAACGGCATACGAAGCCGTGAAGCAAGTCGTCGATCAGGTCGCGGACCGCAAGTAGTGGTTGGAGAGCGCTTCTTCGTGCGAAATCCGATCGGGAGCGTGAAGGCGGGCCGTCATTTCGGATAGGTCCGGCCGGCTACGGGTTAGGCCCGCGATCGCCAGATGGCCGGGTTGCGACTCGTGTGGAACACGGCCAACACAATGATCTGTCCCGGTTCCTCGCGGTAGTACACGCAGTACGGGTAGCCGCGCACCGGTGCCTCCCGAATGTCGCCCTCCGCGACGGCGTAGAAGTCGGGCTGTGCGGCGATCCGGTCGAGGACGACTTGGACCGCGGCGGCGAACGACGCACCCGACCCGGGCCGGCGGGCTTCGTACCAGTCGCCCGCCTCGTCGAACTCGGTTCGGGCCACCGCGCGGAACGCGACGGGCGTACTCACTGTTGCCACCGGGCCAGCGCCTCCGCCTTGACCTGCTCCCACGGCACCACGTTGGCCGGGTTCGCGAGGTGGTCCGCGAGGCGGCGGCCGAGTTCCTGCCGCTTGGCGTCCGACAGCGGCACCGGCGGCTGTTCCGCGGATACGCTGTCCAGAATCTCCTGAACCAGTGCGAGCCGTTCAGCCACGGTGAGGCGGTCGATCCCTAGTTGTTCCAGCGTCGGCACGGTGCGGCCCTCCGGTGTACGGGACACCACCAGTGTAACCACTCCGCGACCAGCGGTGAACGGGAAGTTACTGTTGCCGCTGGCGCTCTGCGGTCTGACGATTACTCATCCCGACCACGACTAACACGCAGAAGCCACGGGAATCGCATCAGGTGCCGCGCCGGGTTCGGCCTCGGGAGCACTGCGGTTCTGCAAAGCTCACCGACCTTGGCGGTTTGGCCTCTCCTCTGAGCACACGACCGGTGGATCGTGGTTAATTTTCAGCAGGTCTCTCGTTCGGCTCGCTGTAACCAGGCGGCAAGAGCTGTGTAGGGTTCAGCAGAGACGTACCAACTTCAGGCACGAAATCAACATCGCTGTGAATGCACGCGCCCAGTGCCAACTCAACATCAGTGATCACGCGATGTAGATACTTGCCGTCGTAAACATCAACAGTCCAGAGTTGTTTCTTCTTCTCGGGGTAGCTTCGCGTTGCGACCCCAACAACAATTCCCTTCAAGACAGTTGAAGGGGCTCGAAAATCCGCCAGGCTTGGCACAGGGAGGGTATAGCGTCTCGGTTTCGGGTCGGGGAATGAACAGTCGATCACCCTTGACTGCGACAGACGACTGCACCAGTGTTTTGACCAAGGTGGCCCGAGTTCGTCAAACACCGCGAACCCCCCATCTGGTGAAGCAAAGAGGTAGATCGAGGCGCCACAATATTTGCACTGAACCGGGAAGATTAATGAGTGGCCAAGGTCCGCAGCCAACTCGGTCATGCTCGACGTACCGAAACTTTCGTGTGATGTTTCGTACCCCCAACGAGTTTCCGAGAAGTACCTCTTGCGAGAACCACCGGAGGACCGGCCAGAATGACCGTCGCCTCCAAATCCGCAGCCGCAACTCGGCCAGTGGTTCCAAGCGTTACACACGATGGTTCTCACGATCGAGCAATGGCGCCGGGCCTAACTCTGTTAATGCCGGTTGGCATAACACGGGATTTCACCCCCGGATGCTAACCCCATTTCCCTGCGCGGTCAACGATTACGCCCCCGCTCATACTTCACTTCGTCCCGATCTTGTCCAGCGCCCGCTGTGCGGTGGCCTTCACCAACTGGTCGGACCGCGCGAGTTCCTTTAACTTCGCGACCGCGGGCCGCGCCTCGGACCCGATGCGCCCCAACGCCTCCGTCGCCGGGAGACGCACCGAACTTTCGCTGTCGTCGAGCATGCGCGTTAACTGCGGCACCGCGTCTTTCGCAACCGCCCCGAGGCGCCCGACCGCGGTCGCGGCGGCGATTCGTGCGGTGCTCCCGCTTTCCTTGAGCAGCTTCAGCAACACGGGTAAGTCGGCGGTCGTCGGACCGATCACGAGCAGCGCTTCCGTTGCACTCGCACGCACCGCCGCGTTGCGGTCCGTCAAGCCGGCACGGATCAGCGGCGAGGCCTTCTGCACGTCGCCGTCAACGGCCGCGAGGGCCACCTTTCCCCAGAACGCTAACGCTGGTTGCGGACCGGTGGACATCGCTTCGATTTCCCCGCGTGCGGGCTTGGCTCGCGGTCCGGCAGCGGTCAGCGCGCGATACGCCGCGACCCGCGCGACGTTCTCGGAATCACTCTTCGCCATCTTCACGAGCGCGTTGAGCGCATCCGGTGGGAGCGGAACCAGCAATCCCATCGCGCTCGCGGCTGCAGCGCGCACCGCCTTGTCGTCGTCCGAAGCGGCCTTCACAACCGCGGCGGCGACCTCCGGTGAACCGGCGTCCGCGACGACCACGGCCGCGATCGCCTTCGTGCGAAGCGACGCGATCAACCCCTTCTCCGCAACGAGCGGCAGCAGTGCCGGAAGCGCGGGCTTCGCACTCGGCCCCATCGCGATGAGCACTTCGACGAATTGGTCGCGGATGTCGAGTTCCTTCTCGGCCGCGAGTGCTTGCTTCAACGAATCGGCCGCGGGGGAGGCGAGCAGCCCGAGTTGTTCGAGGACGCGCGCCGCGAGTCTGCGGATGTCCGGCTCTGCATCGGTTGTGCGCTTGCCGACTTCGACCGCGTGCTTGGCGGCTTCCGCAGGCGGAAGTTTCCCGACCAGCGCCACCGCCGCGAACCGCGTATACGGGTTCGCGTCCGCCATCTTCTCCAGCGCCAGCGGAATGAGTGGTTTACCCGCGTCGCCCATCCTCATGATGGCCTCAATCGCAAAAGCCGCGACGCTATCGTTCGTAACCCCGAGGGCCTGCTTGATGAGGTTCACCGCGTCTTCCTGCGCTTCGCCGAGTTTGCAGAGCGTGACCGCGGCTTCGCCCGACACGTTGATGGTCCGGTCGGTGAGCGCCTTCTTGAGCGCGTCCTTCGCGGACTTCGCCGGCGCACCGATTGCGCCCAGCGTTCTGGCCGCTTCGGACTTCACCGTTGTGTTCGTGTGTTCGAGCAACTTCGCGGTGGGTGCGACCGCGTCCGCGCCGATGCGCGCGAGCGCGAGCCACAACGCGTTCTCAATGCCCTCCACGCGCGGCGCCCGCGGGTCGTACTCCTTCGGGTAGTATTTGTTGATCGCGTCGATGAGTTGTGGCAGCGCGGGAGCGGCCTTCGGCCCAGCCGCGGCGAGACCGTTCGCGGCGGCAGTCTGCACGTTGGTGTTTGCGTGGGTGAGCGCCTCCGCGAGCGTTCCTATCGCGCCTTGCGGCATGTCAGGGATTAGCGCGATTAGTTCCGCCGCAAGTCGAACGATGTCCTCATTGTCGTGCTTCAGCAACTTCACGAACGCGACTGGGTCGGCGATGCCCGTGACGCGGAGCGTGTCGAACGCGACCCCGTAAACGTTCGCGTCCTTGTCGGTACACAACTTCTGGATGTCCGGCGAGAGCGACTTCGCCATCGCCCCGATTTGGCCGATGGTGTACGCGCTGTGTTCTCGCACCGCCGGCGACGCGTCGTTCAATCCTTCGCGAAGAACCGCCAGCCCCTTCTCTTTGAGTAGCGTCTCGCCTTTCGGACCGGCTTTGAGAAGCGCGGTCGCGGCGGCTTCGCGGGTGCTATTGATCTGGTTCGCGAGCGTGCGCCCCGGCCCGTTGGTTCCCTTGTCCTTGAGCATTTCCACGAGCGCCGGCCCGGTTTCCGCGTCTTCGGTCACGAGCCACGATAGTTCGTCGATGGCGACGCGGCGCGTGGCGTCCTCCTTGACCTTCAGCGCGGCGAGTTGCTTGGTGCGCCACGCGGTTGCTTCGTCCACCGGTGGCGGGGTGACCTTGCCCTTGTCTTTGTCAGCGCCTTTCTCGGCATCGGGCGGGGGCGGCGCGGGCTTCTTCCCGCACCCGCAGGTCAGACCGAGGCTGAGGAGGAGCGCGAAGAAAGTGGGGTATTGCATGAGCGTCGGTTGTTGGGGGATGTGGTGCGGTTGGCTATATCGTACTCGGTGAATCCCGCACCCGCCAACAGCGAGAAGAAGCCGCCCGCGACCGGACTGCGCCGGTTCCTGTACGTCGTCGCGGGGCTGACGTGTGTCGGCATCGCGTACCTCGGCATGATCCTGCCCGGTCTTCCGACGACGCCGTGGGTGCTGCTCGCGAGCTACTGCTTTTCGCGTTCGTCGCCGCGTCTGGCGTGGTGGTTGAAGCGGTCACCGATCTTCGGCCGGTTGCTTCGCGACTGGGACGAACACCGCGGCATCCGGCGCCCGGTGAAGGTGTTCTCGGTGTGTTTGGTGGTGACTGTGGTGGGCTTGAGTATCGCGTTCGGCGGGCTACCGGTGTGGGTGAAGTGTGTGATTGGTGGGCTGGCGTTGATCGGGATTTGTACCGTCGTGTTCGTGGTGCCGACTATCAAGAGTGCCCCGCCCCCGTGAGAGGTGGAGTGGTCCGTTGGTGTTACTCAAAAAAGTAAACCCTGTTTGTCTTCGGGTTTGGGCTTGGGTTGCAGTTTGCCGAGCGCGGTGTACGCGCGCTGCATCGCGACGCGACCGCGTGGCGACCGCGTGATGTACTGCTCGCGGAGCAGATACGGCTCGATCTCGTCGGAGAGTGTGTCCGACGCGAGGTTGATCGTCGCCGCGAGCGCTTCCACGCCGGTTGGCCCGCCGCCGTAGAGGTCGATGAGCGTTTCCAGGTATTTGCGGTCGTTCTTGTCCAGTCCGTCGGCGTCCACTTCGGCCATATCCAGCGCGGCGCGCGCAATCGGTTCCGTGATCGGCCCGTCGTGTTTCGCGGCCGAATAGCTTCGCGTCCAGTGCAAACGCGAGTTCGCGACACGCGGCGTCCCGCGACTTCGGCGCGCGAGTTCGTAAGCCGCTTCGGGCGTGATCGGCGTGTTGAGTTTCGCGGCGTTGACGCGCACGATCGTGGCCAATTCTTCCACGGAGTAGAACTCTAAATGTTCGTGCATCTTGAACCGGTCGCGCATCGGGCCTGAGAGCATGCCGCTTCGCGTGGTCGCGCCGATCAGCGTGAACCGTTTGAGGTTCATGGAGATGGTTCGCGCGCTCATGCCTTCGCCGAGAACGATGTCGATGCGGAAGTCTTCCATCGCGGGGTAGATGAACTCTTCCACGATGCGCGGCATGCGGTGGATTTCGTCGATGAACAGCACCGAACCTTCGTCGAGGTTGGTGAGGAACGGCAGCAGATCGGCGGGCTTGGAGAGCGCCGGTCCGCTGGTCATCTGAATGGACGTGCCGAGTTCGTTCGGCAGCACCGTGGCGAACGTGGTTTTGCCAAGTCCCGGCGGGCCGTCGAAGAGGATGTGCCCGAGCGGTTCGTTTAGTTTCTTCGATGCGCGCACGGCGATCTCAAGGCGCTCCGCGACCTTTCGCTGCCCAATGACTTCCTTGAGCAACTTCGGGCGCAGCGCCGCGTCGTGCTTCAGCACCTCGTCGGCCGGAACCGTGGTAATCACTTTTTCGCGCGCCATGAGCTATTCCCTGTGCTGTGGTTTAGCGTTCGCCCCGGAGGGGCGATGCTTCTCCGCCAAACCAACTTCGCCCCTTCGGGTCGAACGCTAAACGGACGTGTCATGCGCCTGTTTGGTCAACAGGATGCGAAGCATCACTTCACTCCTTTTGCTTCGCAAAGATGATTGCGAAGGCGTCTTGCAGCGAGCGGAACGGCTTGCCACACTGGAGCAAACCGTCGAGCTTCGTGCGTGCCTCGATGGGGTTCAGTCCCAAGCCCATCAGCGCCTGATACACGTCCTCGATCAGTTGACCGTCGGCCGCGGTGACCAGCGCTTCCGTCGCTGGCGGTTCCGTGTCGGCCTTCTTGGTTGCCTTGCCTTTCTTGCCGCTAGCCTTTTCGTCGATTACTGCGTCGGGTGTCGCTTCGCTTAGGGGCGCGCTCACCATCGCGAACTTCGTCACCTTCCGTTTTAGTGTGGTGACGATCTGCTCCGCGGTCGTTGGGCCGATGCCCGGCAACGAGGAGAGCCACTTCGAGTCTTGCCGGCTGATCGCGTCCGCGATGGTCTTGATTGGGAACGCCATCGCCTTGAGTGCCTTCTTCACGCCGATCTTCTCGACCGTGCAGAACAACTCGAAGAAGTCCAACTCCGCTTCCGTGTTGAAGCCGATGCGTCGCGGCACGAACCGGCTCCCCACGGAGTTGCCTTCCAGATACTCCAGGATGTGGAACGTGACTTCCTGACCGGTGCGAAGCTGAATGTGCCGCCGCACCGCTTCGGACACCATCACCTGATACTCGAACGCGCCGATTTGCAGCCTGACTTCGTCGTCGAGGACGCGAGTAAGCAGCCCCGTCATTTTGGTAATCATGCGGATTCGCTCGGGGTGTCTTCGTCTTCGGTCAGGTCATCGGGGTCGTTGCCGAGTAGAGCTTGCATGTTCACGCCGGTGAAGGTGGCCCCGCGAGCGCCGCCCATCACGCCGCTGCCGGTCGCGAAGTAGTGGCACAGCGCGATCCCGAGTGCGTCGGCCACGTCGTGCGGTTCGGGTGGACCGCTGAGGCCGAGTTCGCGTGCCACCGCGTACTGCATTTGTTCCTTGCTCGCGCGCCCGCTGCCGGTCACGAGCTTCTTCACCTTTGTGGATGCGTAGCTCGTCACGGGGATGTTCCGCTGCGCGCCCGCGAGGAAGTACACGCCTCGCGCGTGTGCCATCAGGATTGCGGTTCGTGGGTGGTCGTAGTGGGCGTAAAGTTGCTCGACGGCCATCGCGGATGGCTTCCACTCGTCGAGCACTTCACACAGGCCATCGTAAAGTGCCTTGACGCGCTGTGCCATGTCGGAAGGATCGCGACCAGCGGCAGAACGGATAACACCGGCATCGACGACACGCGGCCCCTTGTCGGCCGCTTCGAGGACGCCGTACCCGGTCGTTTGCAAGCCGGGGTCGAGGCCGAGGATGCGCCGCGGCGGAGTGGGAATGGCGGTGGTGGGAGTGGTCATGTGAACGCTTCCGGTGCGGAATGGGTGTTCCGCAAATAACCTGAGAACGCGCTCCACGAAATGTCGGAGAGACGGTTTCGTGCGTGTGGCGTTAGCCGACGCGCCACGTCGTACCACCGGGGCGGTCTTCGAGGGTCACGCCGAGTTCGCCGAGCCGCTTGCGAATCAGGTCCGTTTGGTCGAATAGCGTCTTCTTGAGTGGGTTGTCCTTCGCGGCGCTCTTCGCGGTGGTGCGTAGGTTCTCGCGCAGGTCGAGGAGCAGTTGCATGAGACCGTAGACGAGTTGGTCTCGGCCGCCGAGTTCGGGCTTTGAGTGCGTCTGTTTGAACAGCCCGAGGACTGCGGTAAGTTCACGAAACACCCCGCCGACGGTATGCAACATCCCATCCGCGTTTTTCGTCGCGTTCGGTGTCTCGAGTTTGTGTTGATCGCAGAACCGGTTCAGAGCGGAAACGAACTCGTATAGCACACCGATCGCGCCGCCGGTGTTGAAGTCATCGTCGAGGTATTCAAAGAACCGCCGGCGCAAGTCATTGAAACCGTCGTTGGTTGGGTCGCCAATTCGGAAATCGAGGAGTTTTTGCTCGGTCAGTGCGTAGAAACTGTGGCCCGTAATCCGCTCGAACCGCTCGAAGAATCGGTAGAAGGTCTGAAGTGACTCCGCGGCTTCGACCAGGCCGTTGGGGACTGGCGTGCTTGGGTTCTTCCAGTCCCAGATGCCGAGGTCGATCGGCGTGCGGTAGTGCGTTTTCAGCATGAAGAATCGCAGCGCGTCGCCACTCACGTGCTTGAGCGCGTCGGCCACGTTGAGCACGTTGCCGAGCGACCCGGCCATCTTTGCTTCGTTGCCGTCCTTGTCTTTCAGTTTCAGCAGCCCGTTGTGCATCCAGAATCGCGCGAAGGCCTTGCCGGTCCAGCTCTCGCTCTGGGCCAGTTCGTTCTCGTGGTGCGGGAACTGGAGGTCCAATCCGCCACCGTGGATGTCGAGCGTTTCGCCGAGCAGCGCGATCGCCATGCAGGTGCATTCGATGTGCCACCCCGGACGCCCGCGACCGCACTGGAACGGACTCGCGAACTGTACTTCCTCCGGTTCGCCGGGCTTTGATTTCCAGAGCGCGAAGTCACCGGGGTTGCGCTTCCTCGCGTTGGGTTCGAGCCGCGCGCCTTCTTCGAGGTCTTCCAGTTTGCGGTTGCTCAACTTGCCGTAGTCGTCGTCCTTCGACGTGTTGAAGTACACGCCGTCATCGACTTCGTAGGCGTAGTCTTTCTTGATCAGCGCGTTGATAACATCAATCATTCCGCCGATGTGCTGAGTCGCTCGCGGGCACGCGTCGATGCCCGTGACGTTCAGCGCCTTCAGGCACGCGAAGTAGTCTTCCGTCATCTTCGCGGAGAGTTCGGGAACCGTGGTGTTAAGCTCTTTGGCGCGCGATATGAGTTTGTCGTCCACATCCGTGATGTTGACGACCCACTTCACGTTGTAGCCGAGATAGGTGAGGTAGCGCTTCACAGTGTCGAAGATCACCGGGCCGACCATGTGCCCGATGTGCGACGGCTTGTAAACGGTTGGACCGCACACGTACATCGTGACCGCATCGCCCGGCTTCTTGTGGAACGGTTCCTTCTTGCGGGTCAGTGTGCTGTAAACCTGAAGCGCCATCGAAGAAATCCTTTCACCGCAGAGACCGCGGAGACCGGAGAGAAAAACTGAGACAGTGAGTGCATTTTGCCTCACTCTTCTCCGCGTTCTCTGCGTTCTCCGCAGTGAATCATGTCTTCTCAATGAGTACGACTGCGTGGCAGCCGATGGCTTCGCCGCGGCCGATGTGCCCGACCTTCTCGCCGGTCTTTGCCTTCACGTTCACGCAACTCGCGTCCAGGCTCAGCAGATGCGCGAGGCTGCTTTTGATCGTGGTTTTCACGCTGCCGAGTTTCGGTTCCTGCGCGAAGATCGTCACGTCCACGTTGACCGGTTTCCAGCCCATCTGGTTCAGTTTTGCGAGCGTTTCTGTCAGGAATTGACGCGAGTCCGCGTTCTTCCACTTCGGGTCCGTGTCGGGGTACGCGTCGCCGATGTCGCCCAGCGCCGCGGCGCCGAGCAATGCGTCGGTGAGGGCGTGCAGCACCGCGTCCGCGTCGGAGTGACCGACGAGACCCTTCGTGTGCGGGATGATGATCCCGCCGAGGATGAGTGGCCGGCCTTCCGCCAATCGGTGTGTGTCGTGGCCGCTGCCGACGCGAAAAGTCACCTGACGAAACTCCCGCGAGGAGGTAAGTTGCGGGAATTGTACCTGCGGGCCGCCCGGTGCGACAACGCCAATAGAAATGCGTCACATCGTGAGGAACGTGACCAGCGACACCGCCAGTGACGCGACGACCATCACCCACGCGAAAATGAGGAGTTTGGTGTCGCGCCGCTGCCGTGCTCGGAGCCGATCAACGGCCCGCCCCAGTTCCGCGAGCCGGGCCGCGAGGACTGCCGATTCTTCAGACTGTTCCCGAACACTGGCGGTAAGTTGATCGAGTTGCGCTTCGAGTCGGATGATTTCGGTTCGTAACTCCCGAATGACGGAGTCTGTCTCTTCGGGGCTGTCGTTCTCGTTCTCGTTCTCGTCGTCGAACCGGCTCATGGAGTGTGATTCCAGGCTGATGGCGATTGAGTTCGGGCTCGGACGGAATCGCACCCTAGCCGCCGATGGCGTGCATGGTGCGGTCGGGTTTCACGAAGGTCGCGGCGTTGATCTCGTGGCCCTCCCACTTGGCCCACACGCTTTGCCTGAGTGCGTTCTTGATCGCCTCTTCGTTTAGCGATGGTGAGCGAAGAAGGTCTTTCACGTCCGTTTCGTCGAGTGAGAAGAGGCAGTTTCGTAACTTGCCGTCAGCAGTCAGTCTGATGCGGTTGCAACTGTGGCAGAACGGCCGCGACACCGACGCGATCACGCCCACGGTTCCGCTGCCGTCGCGGTAGGCGAAGTCGAGTGCCGGCGCGGACGGGTCCGTGTTCGCGGGCACCAGTTCGCCGACCTCGCGACCGATCAACTCCAGTATTTCGGATGCGAAGAACACCTTCTCGCGCTCCCACGAATCTGCCCCAATCGGCATGTACTCGATGAAGCGTAGCTCAAAACCGTTGTCACGACAGTATCGCGCGAGCGGCACGACATCGTGTTCCGCGAACCCGCGAATCGCGACCGCGTTCACTTTGATTGGCGCGAAGCCGGCGCGCTTCGCGACAGCAAGTCCGGCAAGAACTTTCTCGACACCGTCGCGCCTGGTGAGTTCGCGAAAACGTGTGGCGTCGAGCGTGTCAAGTGACACGTTCATCCGGCGTAAACCGGCGTCAAAGAGTGCTTCGGCTTGCTCCGCGAGCAGGATCCCGTTGGTGGTCACGCCGATGTCGAGGATGCCCGGCACGACTGCGATCAGCCGCACGAGTTTGTGCAGTTCCTTCCGCATCAGCGGTTCGCCGCCGGTGAGCCGTACCTTGTTCACGCCGAGCGTCGCGGCCACGCGCACGAACGAGGTGATCTCCTCGAACGTGAGCAGCTCGGACTTGTCGCGGAATGTTACGTCTTCGGGCATGCAGTAGGTGCAGCGCAAGTTGCACCGGTCCGTGACCGACACGCGGAGGTTGTTGTGGGATCGACCGAAGTTGTCAGTGAGCAGTGGGGAGTGGGGAGTGGGCAGTGAAGAAGTAACCGGCGCGCCGCTGTTCGGGCCAAGCAGATTGAGCGGCCGGCGGCCTGTTCTTATCTGTCCACTGTCCACTGTCCACTGCCTGCTGTTAAGAGTTCCAAACCTTGATGGCGGGTTCGGTGAGGTGGTGGTGGTTGAAACTCAGGACGCTGAGCGTGGCGGTGTCGAGCAGCATCGAGTCGGCGAGCATGACCGGGTGTCCAATCCACCGGGCCGCGATCACGCGCAGGATGTGTCCGTGCGCGAAGCAGATCACGTTGCCGTTTAGCCCCTTCAACTTCGTCACGAGTCGGTCCACTCGCGCTGCGACCTCTTCCGGTGTTTCACCGCCGGGAGCCCCGTCTCGAAAGAGATTCCAGTCCGGCTTCTTCGCGGCGATCTCGGCGCTCTTGAGCCCTTCAAAGTCCCCATAATTCCATTCGAGCAAATCGGGGTTTACGACGGGCGTGAACCCAGCGAGTTCCGCAGTGCGCCGGGCGCGCGACAGCGGGCTGGTGAACAGGTGCTCGAAGGTTATCCCGGCGAGCCGCTTGCCGAGCTGTCGGGCCGATTCTTCGCCCGGACGCGTGAGCGGGAGGTCCGTTCGGCCGGTGTGCTGACCGGACTTTGACCACTCGGTTTCACCGTGGCGCGCGAGATACACAGTTGGTAGGACGCTCATGTTGCTCCGGGTTTGGCAGATTGATGGATCCACTTTCCGGTTCCGTCCGGTGCGTTCTCTTTCTTCCAAATTGGAACTAATTCTTTCAGCGTGTCAATAACGTAACGGCACGCCTCGAACGCCTCGGCTCGGTGCGGGCAACTCACGGCGACCGCAACGCTCACTTCACCCACTTCGAGGCGGCCGATGCGGTGAACCATCGCGATTTCGCTGACCGGCCAGCGCCGTCGCGTTTCGGCTTCGATCTCCTCGAGTTTCTTCTCCGCCATCGGTGTGTAGGCTTCGTACTCCAGAAAGACGGTTACGTGTTCGCCGGTCAAGTCACGAACGGTGCCGAGGAACAACACGACCGCTCCGCAGTGTGGCGACCGCGCGATTTCGGTAAGTGCGTGGTAGTCGATGGCGTCGCGCGTGAGCCGGAACATGCTGTCAGTATAGCTTTCAGCCGCCGCTAACGGGTGGAATCACCGCAACTTCGTCGGTTGCTTGAAGCGGCTTGTCGTTGTCCGCGGAATCGTGGTTTACCGCGATTGTGGACCGCGACAGCAAGGTGCGCGCGAGCGGAAGTAACTTGCCCAACTCGCGGCGCAGGTCCGCGACGGTCGTGCCGTCGGCGAGTTCGACGGTCTCGGTGTCGGAACCGGCGAGGTCGCGCATCGCGGCGAATAGCTTCACGGTGATGGTCATGTCAGTCACTCACCAACTCGCCGAGCGGGCGGTGGAATCGCGGTTCGAGTTCGGGAAGCAGGCCGTAAGCGTAGGCGAGGTACTGCACCGGGTGAAGCGTGCGCTTGCCGCTACCCTGTTCCATTTGCATTCGGCACGCGCTGCACTCGGTCGAACCGAACAACACGCGTGGGCGATTGAGTTCCGCGAGCATCCCGGCGCCGGCCGCGAGCGATGTCTCGAAGTTGTCGGCCTTTAGCCCCCAGGTGCCCGCCATCCCGGAGCAGCCCGCGTCAATTGTATGTACGCGCACGCCTGGAATGAGGCTGAGCAACGACGGTGAGTTTGTCGGCCCGCGGAGCGCCTTCAGGTGACAGGGGATGTGGTGCCCGAGCGTCACGTCGAGATTGCGGAAGTTCGTGCGGAGTTTCCCGGCTGCGTGCAACTCGCCGAGGTATGTCGTGAGTTCGACCGTGTGCGCCGCGACCGCTACTGCGTCCGGGTCGTCGAGGATGTCGAGGTAGTCTTGCTTCAACATGAGTGCGGAAGTCGGTTCCAGGCACACGATGCGGTAGCCCTCGCGGGTGAGGTCCGCGAACACGCGCACGTTGCGGCGCGCGGCGTCGCGCGCGGAATCCAGATCGCCTTTCGCGAGCGGCGCGCTTCCGCTGCCGACCTGTCGCGGCGGGACGTAGACCTCGATGCCGTGGTGCTGCAATACCGCGACCGCGGCCATCCCGACGAGCGGGTCGTTGTACGCCGCGAACACGTCTGCGAAGATCGCTACTTTAGAAGTCGCAAGTCGCAAGTCACCAAGTTCCAAGTCCGACTGTATTTGACTTGTTGACTTGAAGACTTGCGACTTGCGACTGAGACCCGCGCCCCGGGCGCGGCGGAAGAACGTACGAACTGTGAACGTGGGTAGTCGGCGCTGGCGCGAGAGGCCGAACATCTTCTCCATCAGCCAGCGCACGGAGCGGCGCCTGAGCAGCGAGTTCGTCATCGGCGCGAAGTTGCTGCCGATGCCGGCAAGACCTTCGGCGTGGGCGAGGATCCAGTCGCCGCGCTCGAGGCCGTGTTCCGCGTGGTGTCTGGCCTTCGCTTCGAGCATCAGTTTCGGAATGTTCACCTTCGCGTCGCAATCGTCGCGGCACATCTTGCAGTTTACGCACAACTCCGCGACTGCGCGCACCTCTTCTGGAGTCGCGGCTGTCGGGTCGGTGAGAACGCGGAGCATGTTCGCCATCGCGCGTGGCGTGGCGTGTTCGTTTCCGCTGGCGCGGAAGCTCGGACACATGCGATCCGGGACGTTGCGCGTCCGACAGTTGCCGCACCCGTTGCACCTTGCGACCTCTTGCGCTGGGGAAGAGGCACTCCAGACGAGGAGGGGAGTGCCGGTGGGCGCGCTCGCCTCCGGCTTGCGGCTAACGAGACTTTCTGGTTCTTTGTTCTCTGACTTTTGTTCTCTGACCTGTGGTCGCAGGGGCCACGCTTCGCGGCTTGGGTCGGGGCCGACGATCTTGCCGGGATTCAGCATGCCCTTCGGGTCGAAGACTCGCTTGAGTTCGCGGAACACCGGTACGAGCGGACCGTACTGTCGTTCGACCCACGGTGTCCGTGCGATACCGGTTCCATGTTGCGTGCTGACCGTGCCGCCTAAAGCCAGTGCCAGTGAATGCACTGCCTCCGCGAGCGGCCACAGTTTCGCACGGTCGGTGGGTTCGTTCAGATCGAGCAACGGTCGCGTGTGAACTTGGCCCGTGAGCGCGTGAACCAGGAACGTGCCGCTCGTCTCGAACTTCTTCAAGATGTCTTGAACTTTGGTGAGGAACTCCGGGAGCGAATCGGCAGGGACGCCCACGTCTTCGACGAACGCGACCGGGCGCGCCCCGCTCTGCGCGTAGAGGCCAGACACGGCCGCGTCGCGGATGGCGCGGATGTTCGCGATGCCTTCGGGCGCGCACGTCGGTTCCGCCAGCGCGCGCAGAACGTGTGTGCGCTGGAGCGATTCGACCGCGCCCCACGCGCGCTCGGTCGCTTCGCGTTCGGTGTCGCCCTCGAACACGACTAACAACGCCGCGCCCACATCCGGGATGCCCGCGCCGCGGGTGAGTGAGAGCAGCCGGCGGTCGAGCAGGTCGCAAGCGACGGGACCGTATCGCCGCAGCGCCAGGCCCGCACGAGTGGCGTCGTCGAGCGTGGGGAAGCCGAGTAACGTGAGGCACGTTCCGCCCGCAACCGGGACCGTGCGCAGCGTCGCTTCCGTGACGACCGCGAGCGTGCCCTCACTGCCGACCAGTAACTTCGCGAGGTCGACGTCGTTCGCGCGCAACACGCCGTGAAGCTGGTACGCGCACCGGTCGAACGGTGTGCGCGTCCGCGTGATCGCGATGCGCTCCGCGTTCTTGGTCAGGAGTTCCGTGACTTGTTGGGCGATGGTTTGGGTGCGAGAAGAACCTCTTCCCCCAACCCCCTCCCCCAAGAAGGGAGCGGGAGTAACCCCCTCGCGCGCCGCAGACGCATCCAGACTCGTGGCGCTTGACTCCCCCTCCCTTCTTAGGGGAGGGGGTTGGGGGGAGAGGTTCTTCTCTCCAACCCAGCCAACCTCGCCGCAATCCCACACCACCTCCAGCCCCGCGACGTAGTCGCGCGTGTAGCCGTGGTGGAACGCGTTGCCGCCGCTTGCGTTGGTCGCGATCATCCCGCCGATGGTGCAGGTCGCGGCGCTGGCGGGATTGGGTGCGAACCGGCGCCCGGTCTTCGCGAGTTCCGCGTTGAGTTGGTTGAGCACCACGCCCGGCTGCACGGTCACCGTGTCCGACCCGATTGCAACCACCTTCCTGAAGTGAACGCTCAGATCGAGGATGACGCCGGGGCCGAGCGATTCGCCCGCGAGGCCGGTTCCCGCGCCGCGCGCGATGATGGGAATCGCGTGGTCGTGGCAGTAGCGCACGAGAACTGCGACACTCTCCGCGTCTTCGGGGACCGCTACCGCGTGCGGTTCGATCTGGAACGGGCTGGCGTCGGTGGCGTAGAGGCCGCGCGTGAGCCGGTCGAAGTGGAGCCGTCCACGGAACGGGCCGCGGAGGTCGTCGGTGATTTGCTTTTCGTCTAACACAGCGTTTGGTGTTTCGTGTTGTGTGTTTTGTTCAAGACAACCTCAACGCGCTCGTGTCGCGCCACCCAAACACTAAATACCAAACACCAAGCACTACTTCCCGAATACCAGCGCCATCATCTCGTTTCGCGTGGCCGGGTTGTCGAGGAAGCCCCCTCGCATCGAACTGGTGATGGTCATCGCGCCGGGCTTGCGCACCCCGCGAATCGTCATGCACGAGTGGCTCGCCTCGATCACCACGCCCACGCCGCGGGCCTTCAGGTGGGTGATGATGAGGTCAGCGATTTCCTCCGTCATACGCTCCTGGACCTGCGGACGACGCGCGACCGCATCGACCACGCGAGCCAGCTTCGAGAGGCCGACGATCTGGCCGTTCGGCAGGTACGCGATGTGAGCCTTTCCGAAGAACGGCAGCAAGTGGTGTTCGCAGCACGAACTGAACTCGATGTCCTTTACGAGCACCATTTCGTCGTGCTTTTGCGTGAACGTCTTTTGGAGGTGTACGGCTGGGTCGGTGTGAAGCCCGGCGAAGATCTCCGCGTACATGCGGGCAATGCGGTCCGGGGTCTCCAATAGTCCTTCGCGGTCCGGGTCTTCGCCCACGGCCGCGAGGATTTCGCGTACCGCGCGGCGCAACCGCTCGTGATCGACCGGTAGCGGTGCCAGGTCGCGCGAGCGCGGGGCTAGGCCGTCGTCGTGATCTGCAGGAGTGCGGGTGGTCTTGCTCAAGCTGTGACTCCGGAGAGGGCGACCGCACCGGAGATTCTACGAGTTGAATACTTTCGGGCACGCCAGCTTGTGCGCCGGGCTGGCTAATCTGGATAGAATAAGCCATCGCGGCACGACTGCGTTACCCTCATCTCAACGCCGGAACAAGGGGTTCCCCATGGCTCTGACCGCGCAGCAGATCAACGAGCAACGCAAAGAAGTCGAAGAACTGATCGCCGGCCCGGATGTTGGCTTCGCGAAGGCGCTGTTCTTCGGCAAGTTCAAGGGTGACCTGCTCTATCCCTATCCGACGCTCGCGGCCGACAAGCAGACCGCCGCCGACGAGATGGCGGCCAAGGTCCGCGCTTATGCCGATGCGCACATCGACCACATGGAGATCGACCGCGAAGCCCGCATCCCGGATAGCGTGATCCAGGGACTCGCGGATATTGGCCTGTACAAACTCACGATCCCCACGGAGTACGGCGGCCTCGGCTTCGGGCAGCAGCAGTATCTCAAGACGATGGAGATCCTCGGCGGGCACGACGCGAGCGTTGCGGTGTTCGTGAACGCGCACCACAGCATCGGCGTCCGCGCGCTATGCCTGTTTGGATCGAAGGAGCAACAGGCGAAGTGGCTGCCGGGCCTCTACGACGGCTCGAAACTGTGCGCCTTCGCGCTGACTGAGCCGGAAGCCGGGTCGGACGCGGGCAACGTGCAGATGACCGCGACCCCCACCGAAGACGGCACCGCGTACATCCTCAACGGCACGAAGCACTACATCACGAACGGCGGCATCGCGCACATCCTCACGGTGATGGCCCGCACGCCTGACAAAGCGAACCCGAAGGGCAAGATCACCGCGTTTCTCGTGACGCCGGACATGCCCGGTTTCGAGGTGGTAGAAGCGCGTGCGGAGAAGTGCGGCATTCGCGGCACCGCGACCGGCAAGATGCGGTTCACCAACATGCGCGTTCCGAAGGAGAACGTCCTCGGTCAACTCGGGCGCGGACTGCAAGCGGCGCTCACCGTGCTGAACTACGGGCGCGTGACGTTCGGCGCGACCTGCACCGGCCACGCGAAAGCGTGCATCAAGGCGATGACCGAACACGCGAAACGCCGCGTGCAGTTCCAGCAACCGCTCGCGGAGTTCCACCTCGTTCAGAAGAAGATCGCGTTTGCGGCAGCGCACTGTTTCGCGATGGAGGCCGCGACCGCGGAGTGCGCCGCGTTCATCGACAAGGGGGCGCCCGACTACATGCTCGAAACGGCCATCTTGAAGGTGTTCTCGACGGAACACCTTTGGACGATTGTGAACGACACGCTTCAGGTGTACGGCGGGAAGGGCTATTTCTGCGACCAACCTATCGAACGCTGGATGCGCGACGCGCGCATCAACACGATCGGCGAAGGCGCGAACGACGTGTTGAAAGCGTTCATCGCGGTGGTCGGCTGTCGCGGACCGGGGATGTACTTAAAGGGTCTTCAAGACGACATGATGGGCGGCAAGTGGAGTCTGCGGAAGATCGGGCAATCGCTCGGCGTGGTGGGCCAACTCGCGGCTCCGTGGCTGACGACGAGCGCGCCGACGGTGCCGGTGCAATCGCCCGAACTGCAGGACGACGGCTACACGCTGGCGCGCCTGGTCCGCGAGTTCGGGCTGAAACTGCCTCACGTGTTCATGTCGCTGAAGAACGAAGAAACCTTCGCCCAAGCGGAACTGGTTCACGAGCGCATCGCGGACATCGCGATCGACATCTACGTGAGCGCGTGTGTGCTGGCGCGTCTCGATCACCTCATCGCGGGCAAGGGCGCGAACGGCAAGTTGAACGCTGATCCGTATGCGGACGCGGTGGCCGGCAAGTACTTCCTGAAACTGGCGTTCCGGCGCATCCGCGATCGCTTCGTGGCCCTCGACGACAACGACGACGCTTCGCTGCTGGATAGCGCGAAGAGCATGATTGCGAAGTTCTGAGAGAATATCGCCACTGCGAAGGCGCAACGAGTTGTTAGCCGCGCCGCAGGCAATCGCGCAGCTAACCTGTGCTGGGTGGTAGATTTGGTGTTGGGGAAAGCATAATCTGTTGATCGTTGTGCTTCATCCCAGAGGATTTCGTATGTGTCGTGTCGCGGTTGTGGTGGTGGCGTTTGTCGTGTGCGCGTGGCTGTCCGGGTGTGGCCCGACGGAACCGCCACTGTATCCGGTCAGTGGAAGCGTCAAGTTTCGGGATGGGAAGCCGGCCGCCGGGGCCACAGTTGAGTTCGCGATTCAGCACGACGGCAAGACCGTGAACGCGCGAGGGGTGGTGAACGAGGCTGGCGCGTACCAACTCAAGACGGTGCTCGACGGAAAAGAAAAAGACGGTGCGCTGGCGGGGTCGCACAAGGTGATCGTCGTTTCGGCGTCGGCGTCCTCGTCACCGGGACCGCAACCGGCCCCGGTGCCTGTTCGCTACGCCGAGTACGGCAACTCCGGGCTAACCTTCGAGGTCAAGCCTGGAGCCGCGAACGACTACCCCATCACGGTCGAGCGGAAGTGATTACGGGAACGCGACCACCTCGCCCCCGGCGCGGGTCGCCAGATTACCGAGTGTGGTCGTGTCGGTCGAAGTCGAGATGCCCTTCACGCTGCCGTCGCAGAACACGAACATCACCATGCTCGTGTGGCTCCCGCCGAAGCGGACGGTCCACGAGGTCGTGTCCGTTGGGCCGGTGGACAGCCCGTTGCCCGGACCCACCCACCGGCAGTAGTTCCACTCGTGGTCGCCGTTGAAGATCGACCCGTCGCCGACGCCGATTCCGAGTGAGGTTCGCGGCACCTGCTTCTCACCTACCAGGAACGTGTTGCTCGTTCCGTCGGTGACCGCCGTCAGATGCACCAGTCCCCTGAACGAAGCGATTCTGGCAGCCGTTGAGTTGGTGCAGGCGTCGGCCCCGATGATGGCCCCGTTCCCGAACGGTCCGTCGTACCAGGTCGGGTTCGCGCCGGCGTAACTCCCCTGACTGCCGCTGACGCCGGCGTAGTCGCTCAGCGCGCCGGGATGGTGCTGTGCCGCCGGAAAGCCGTTATCCGGGTTATCGCCGACCGTACTCAGCGCGCCGAGAGCGCGCCGGCTGGGGCAGAAGAACGTTTTCACCTGGAGTTGCTGGGCCGTGAGCGGTTGTTGGTAATACTGGTTGGTGAGCGTCCACAACTTGAAGCCGTTGTCCTGCTCGATGTACGGGAGAACCAGCACCGCCCACGTCGCGTAGTGATCCGCGATGCGGCTCGGCGGCAGGAAACCGGCCGTGTCGTGGTACGTCTGGCAGCCGAGGCCGATTTGCTTGAGGTTGCTGCTGCACTGCATCCGCGCGGCGGCCTCGCGCACCTTCTGAACAGCCGGTAGTAGCAACCCTATCAGGATCGCGATGATCGCGATCACCACCAATAACTCAATGAGTGTGAACGCGGAACGAGAACGAACGGAACGCATAAATGAACTCCGAGGAGAGACTGCCGGGGTCGGCGTAAGAATCATTGAAGTGTACCAAACCGTTGCAGCGGGCGTAACCGCATTCTCTCCGCGGTTGCCGTGTCTCTTCATCTGCGGTAGCCTCAGTACATTGCCTGTTCTCCCGCCTCGGAGCATCTCCACATGCCTCGCTACCTTCTCGCGCTGCCACTGTTCGCAGCGGGCACGCTATTCCTCGCGTTCTCCCCCGACGGTCCACCTGCCGCGAACGCGCAACCCAAGAACAAGGGCGACGCGGAAGCAATCGCGCAAGTGCAGTTCGCCGAGAAGAGCCTGAAGGTCGATGTGTGGGCCGCGGCGCCGCTCATGGCTAACCCGGTCGCGTTCTGCTTTGACGAGAAGGGCCGCGCGTACGTCGCGGAGACGACGCGATTTGACAAGGGGGTGCCGGACACCCGCGGACACATGAAGTGGCTCGACGAAGACCTCGCGAACCGAACCATCGACGACCTGCTCAAGATGTACAAGAACCACAAGTACGAGGGCTTCGAGAAGTACGACGATCAAGTGCGGATCGTGTGGGACAGCACTGGCGCCGGCAAAGCGGACAAGAGCGAGGTGTTCGTCAGCGGGTTCAACCGCCCGCAGGACGGACTCGCGGCCGGCGTGCTCGCGCGCAAGGGTCAGGTCTATCTCACCTGCATTCCCGACCTCTACGTTCTGAAGGACACGAAGGGCACCAACAAGGCCGACGTGAAGCAATCGCTATTCACCGGGTTCGGGCCGACGGTGCAGTTCCTCGGGCACGACCTGCACGGTCTCCGCATGGGGCCGGACGGCAAACTCTACTTCAGCATGGGCGATCGCGGGTTCAACGTGACCACGAAGGAGAAGCGCCAACTCCTCTACCCAAATACGGGCGCGGTTCTCCGTTGCGATCCCGATGGGAGCAACTTGGAGGTGATCCATAGCGGACTGCGGAATCCGCAAGAGATCGCGTTCGACGACCACGGCAACCTGTTCACCTACGATAACAACTGCGACAGCGGCGACCGGGCGCGGTGGGTTCACATCGTCGAAGGCGGCGATAGCGGTTGGCGCGGCGGGTTCCAGTACCAGACCGGTTATCACACGCCTGCGGTTCCGCAGGGCAACCGCGGCGCGTGGAACACCGAGAAGTTGTGGATGCCCCACCATGAAGGCCAACCGGCGTGGATACTCCCGCCGCTCGCGAACTTCGGCGCCGGTCCCGCGGGCATCACGCACTACCCCGGCGTTGGGCTGAACGACAAGTACAAGGATCACTTCTTCGCGTGCGACTTCACCTCGAACGCCAATAGTAGTGTGATCTGGTCGCTGGCGGTGAAGCCCAAGGGCGCGAGTTTCGAGATCACAAAGCCGGAACCGTTCGTGAAGGGTCTGGTGCCGACCGACTGTGAATTTGGGCCGGACGGTGCGTTCTACTGGTCCGACTGGATCGGCGGCTGGGCACCGCAGAACCGCGGGCGCATCTTCCGCGTGACCGACGAAGCCGCGATGAAGAATCCGCAGGTCGCGGAGGCGCAGAAACTCATCGCCGAAGGCGCGACCGATCAGAGCGTCGAGAACCTCGTGAAGCGTCTCCACTTCCCGCACCAACTGGTTCGCCAGGAAGCGCAGTACGAACTGGCGGGTCGCATTCCCGGCGTGTCGGTGTCGGCGTTCGCGGACATCCTGAAGGACTCGAAGGACCGGCTCGCGCGGCTGCACGCGGTCTGGGGTTTGGGGCAGGTTGCTCGCAAGCACCGCGAAGCGCTGCCGCCGCTCGTGACAGCGCTCGCGGACAAGGACGCGGAAGTGAAGCGCGCCGCGGCGGAGCAACTCGGCAATGTTGTTCATCACAGCGGTCGCGGGCTTGAACTCGCGCCCGGCGCGGGCGAGATTCAGGACGCGATCGCGAAACTGATGACCGACCCCGACGACCGCGTGAAGGCCACGGCGGCGGTTGCGTTCGGCAAGATCGGGCAGCGCCCGTTGCAGATTCGGCCGGTTGGCGAGATGGGTTACTACATGCCGCTGTTCGACGTGCTGAAGGCGAACAACGACAAAGATCCGTACCTGCGCCACGCCGCTGTGATGGGTCTGGTTCACGTTGCGCGCAACCCGCTCGACCTGGTCAACGGATGGGAAGCAACGAAGGAACAAGCGAAGGACAAGTACGACGTGCCGGCGGTGCGGATGGGCGTGGTACTCGCGCTGCGGAAGCACAAGAGCGGCAAGGTCGCGGAGTTCCTCGCTGATAGCGATCCGAAGATCGTTGCGGAGGCGGCGCGGGCAACTTACGACGAGCGCATCACGGACGCGATGCCCGCGCTCGCGAAGCTCGCGGACAAGTCCGGTCAGCCGGACGCGATCGCGTTCCGCTCGCTGGCTGCGAACTACTTCCTCGGCACACCGGAAGGCGCGGCCCGCGTCGCGACGTTCGCCGCGCGTCAGAGCGAAGCGGATTACGTCCGCGCCTTCGCGCTGAAACTCCTCGGCGACTGGGCCAAACCGCCGCGCCGCGACCCGATCACCGGGCTGACACTCGACATTAACCCGCGCGACGCCAAGCTCGCGACCGACGCGCTCATCAAGTCCGGGGCCGGCATCTTCTCCGGGAGCGACGTCGTTCGCAAAGAAGCGTCGCAGACCGTCGCGAAACTGAACATCAAGGAGTTCGGCCCCGCGATGGCCGCGCTCGTGAAAGACGCGAAGAGTCCTGTTTCGACACGCGTGGAAGCGCTATTCGCGGTGGAGGCGCTGAAGGATTCTGGCACGACGGAACTAGCAAAGTTCGCGCTGGCTAGTGACGAACCGCGACTCCGTGCCGCAGGCCGCACCGTGACGGCGCACCTCGATCCGGCTGCGGTTCTGAAGGAACTCCCTGCTCTCCTCAAGGACGAGAAAGTGTCGGTTCCCGAGAAGCAGGGCGCTTTCGCGATCCTCGGGGGAATGAAGGCTTCAGAGGAGACAGACAAGCTTCTCGCGGAGTGGCTCGATCTGGCGATTGATGGCCAGGTTCCCCGAACACTTGTCCTCGACGTGCTCGACGCGGCCGAAGTGCGTGCCAACACCGCGAAGCTCAAGTTGTTCGCGCAGATCAAGCCGAAGGTGGACAAGTACCGCGCGGAGCAGAACAAGATCGCGGCCGACCCGAAGGGCAACAAGCTCGCGCCGTACTCCGAGGCGCTCGAGGGCGGCGACGCCGAGAAGGGCCGTAGTCTTTTCCTGAACAGTTCCGCGGTGTACTGTCAGCGGTGTCACAAGCTCGACGGGCAGGGCGGCGAAGTTGGCCCACTGATGAACGGTCTCGCGCTCGACAAGGAGAAGACCCGGCTTTACCTGCTCGAATCGATCGTGCTGCCGAACGCGAAGATCGCGAAAGGCTATGAGACGGCCGTTCTCACGCTGACCGACGACCGCATCGTGACCGGCATCATCAAGGCCGAGGACAAGAAGCAGGTGAAACTCATCACCGCGGAGGCGAAGGAACTGACGATCGCGGTGGAAGACATCGCGAGCCGGCGCACCGGTCCGAGCGCGATGCCCGACGATCTGCACAAAAAAATGTCGCGCCGCGAGCTTCGCGACCTGGTCGAGTTTCTGTCGGGCTTGAAGGAGCCGCCGAAGAAGTGATTCGTTGTGCGAATGTCTGAAATGGCTCGCGAAGCCGCGAGCGGCTTACTGCCGCTCGCGGCTTCACGAGCTTTCACGACTCACTTCGCCTTCTTGTGGACAACGACCACAATCCCACTGCCTTCCTTGGTCTCGAACTTCGTGGGCCGGTCCTTGCCCGGCTCCCCGAACGCGATCGTCAGCGTGTCGCTGTCGATCTTCGCGATGCCCAGCAGTGTCTTCCCGTCGTAGGTGCCGCCCTTCACCGCGAGGTCGATTTGAACAGGCGTCTTGGTCAGATCGAGCTTGTAGGTGCCGCTCGTCGGAGCGGCCTTCGAGTCCTTCCTCGGCGTGAGCGTGTACTTGCCGTCGGCGTGTTCGCGCGTCGCGCCCTTGAGCGCGTCGTTTGACTTCCCCTCGCGCGTGACGGATTCGATCACCCACTTGCCCTTTGTCGGGTCTTTCTCGTCGGCCGCGGTCGAGGTGCCGAACACCGCGATCACCAGTCCCAGTGCGAGCAGCGTGCGCATGGTAACTCCTTCAGGAGAGAACGCCCCGCGCGAAAGCGCGGGCCGAGAATGGTATAGAAAGTTGAGACGAGCGGGGGCGTAAGCCCGCTGGTTCTTGCGAGGATCGCGTTTGGTCGTGCGTCGCATCCGGGGGCTTACGCCCCCCGCTCGCCTTCGGAACGAAGTGTGATGAGCGTCAATTCCGGGCGGCTCCCGACGCGCAACGGCGCACTCGTCGTGCCGAGACCGCGCGACACGTACACCTTTGTGTGCGGTGCCTGAACCAGACCCTTCAGGTACTTCTGTCCGTAGTGGCTCGGGACAAACGGCGCGCCGCCGGTTGGGAATACCACCTGCCCGCCGTGCGTGTGCCCGCTTAGCATCAGGCCTACACGCGGGTCGCGCATCTTTTCGGCCACGTCCGGGTTGTGGCTCACGAGCAGACAGGCATCGTTGTCGCTTGTCTCCCCTACCGCGCCCCGCACGTCCACCTTGCCCATCCACAGATCGTCCACACCCGCGAGGCGGAACCGGCTCGCGCCCCGCTCGATCCACACGCCGCGGTTCGTCAGTTCACCGATGCCGGCCGATGCAAAACCGTCGCGCGTTTCGGGCAGTCCGTGCCAGTAGTCGTGGTTTCCCAGAACGCCGTACACCCCGAGCGGAGCCTGCAACGCGGCTAGCGCGTCGAAGCACGGCTTGATGTACTTGCTGTCTTTGAGGGAGTAGTCGCCGCCGAGCAGGATCAGGTCCGGGCGCAGCGCGAGCGTGGTTCGCACTACCGCGTTGACATAGTCGAGTGAGGTGAACGGACCATGGTGGATGTCGGTGAGGAACGCGACCGTTGTTCCTTCGAACACTTTCGGGAGCTTCGGCAGCACGATCGTGGGGCGTGTGACTTGCACCCACCCCGACTCGAACAGCCCGTAGGCGGCACCTGCGGCGGTCGTGGGGACAACCGACGCGAGCGTGGCTTTCAGGAAGATCCGACGATTCATTTTCCGACGCTCGGCGGTTGGAGGGCGACCGCGGGTACCAGTCAGAAGAATAGGCGGAATCGGGGCGAAAAAAATAGTGCGGGTTTCGCGTGGTGCAAGGAAATCGGAGTGGAATTGCCGGAATCGCTTACGCCAAAATTGGCGCGCTAAGAAAAGTTAGCGCGACCCGCAGGAAAAGAGAAGGGGAGAGAGGGTGACAAAGGCAGGGCAGCCCCTGTTGTCTTTGTCACCCTTTCTCCCCTTCACTTTCCAAAGTCGGGGCGGCGGGATTTGAACCCACGGCCTCCTGCTCCCAAGGCAGGCGCGCTAGCCGGACTGCGCTACGCCCCGAATAAAGTGTGGGCCAAAGATCGACCCACACTCATACTACTCTACTCGGACACGATTGCGATAGAGCAGGTTCACTTCGCGAGTTCAAACGACTTGAAGAAGTCGTCCGCGTCCTTCCCCGTCACCATGTCTTTCGGGCCGACCACGAACACCTGGTACAATCGGTTATCCACAAGAATGATCGTGACGCGCAGGTGCAGTTCGTCCTTCTCGGCGAGGATGTCGCGGGCCGGGTATTCCTTCTCGCCGGACTTGAACTTCGTCTCGCCGGCCTTGATGACCTTTGCCTTGAAGTTATCGACGAGACCCTTCTCACCGCCCGCGAGCAGTTGAGCCGCCGGGGCCGCCTTCACCACGTCCGCGGGCATGTCCGAGTAGATCACCGCGAACCCGCCCTTGCCCTTCTCCAGGATCGTGATGTTCAGGTCCAGCCCGCCAGCCTTCTGAGAAACCGTCTTCGGCTTCTCCTCGCCGGGGAACTTCGCGGTGTATTTGCCCTCTTTCGACTCGAATTTCGTGTCGGCGGCGGTCAATGCACCGGCGAACACCACCAGCGCAACTGCCGTGAAAATCGTCCGCATGGCTTCTCCCGTTATTTGGTCAGTTCCAGCGATTCCACGAAAGCGGTCGCGTCCTTGCTGGACACGAAGTCGGCCGTTCCGATGACGGCTATCTGGTAAAGCCGGTTGTCGCGCAGGACTACCTTGAACTTCACCCGCTGCTTACCCATGTCTTTGTCTACGACTACTTCGCGTCCGGGCAACTTGTCCGGCCCGAACTCGAACTCCTTTTCACTGACGATTTTGCCCTTACTTCCCCTCAATCCATTCTGGATCCCGTCGAACAGCGTTTTGCGGTTCTCGGCTTTCGTTGCCGCGGTCGGGTAGTCGGTGTGGCTCGTCAGATACACGTTCGCGTCGGCCGTAGCGTAGGTCGCGACGATCACTTGCAGGTCGCCGATCGCGCTCTTCGCGGTCGGCGTCGTGATCTTCGGTTTGCCGGGGAACCGCACCGTGTACCGTCCGTCGGTCGAGGTGAACGTCTCGGTTTTGGGCTGTGCAAACAGCGCCCCCGCGAAGAACACGAATGCCGCTCCGAGAACGACCCCGCGCATACCGCCTCCGACTATTTGGTGATCTCGAACGAGGCGATGAACTTGTCCGCCGAAGGAGAAGTCACGACCTCCTTCGACCCCTGGACCATTACCTGGTAGAGCCGCTTCCCGACAATGACCATTCTATTGCGGATGAACCCGGCGGGGGTTTCGAGCAGCACGTCTCGCCCTGGGAACTTCTCCTCGCCGACCGCGACTGTGATTTCCCGGTCGTCGAGTACTTTTCCTTTTTCGCCTTTGTTGCCGTCGCGGACCTTTTCGAGTCGCGGACCGGCGGGCTTCTTCGCGACCTCATCCGAGGCGTCGATGTAGCTCACGAGGAACGTGATGTCGCCTTTCAGTTCCACCGTGTCGAGTGTGAGTTTCAGTGTGTCCTTACCGGCCAGGATCTCGGTTGTCTCGGTCTTCACCGGGCCGGGGAACAGCACCTTGTACTTGCCGTCCGCCGAGGCATGTTGCTGGAAGTCCTGGCCGAAAGCGGCAAGGGAAGTTGTGGTGAGAAGTGCGATCAGCGCGAACGTCCGTGCCCGCATGGGGAAGTCCTCTGAGGTTTGGAGGTGAGAGCGTAGTCGATTTGTTGGATGCCGAGCAATAGGGAGAGAGAAAGCAAAAACCCAGCGACCGCAGTCGCTGGGCTTGGAAGTGGTTGGTGGGACTGTGTTGGTTGTCACTTCTGTAAGGCTTGAATGATGCGCTCGAAGTCGTCGTTGGAGTCGAAGCCGATCACGATTTGACCTTTGTCCTTCGCCTTAACCTTGATCTCGATCTTCACCGCGAGCCGCTGGCGCAGGTCGTCTTCGAGTCCCTTCACGTGGGCCGTCTTTTCCGCGGGCTCCTTCTTTTCGGCCGGCTCTTCGACCGGTTCTGCGCCTGCCGCCGCGAGTTTGTGCTGCTTCACGAGCAACTCCAGCGCGTGAACCGAGTAGTTCTTCATGATCGCGTCTTTGGCGAACATGTACTGCTGCTCCAGGTCCGCGACTCCCTTCAACACCTTCGCGTGCCCCATCGTGAGTTGCCCGTTCCGCACCGCGGCCTGCACTTCGGGGTGCAGGTTCAGCAGCCCGAGCAGATTGCTCACGGTCGTGCGGTCGAGGCCGAGGCGCGAGCCGAGTTTGTCCTGCGTCATTCCGAACCGGTCCATGTACTCTTTGAACCCGTTCGCTTTCTCGATCGGGTTCAGGTCGGTGCGCTGAATGTTTTCGACAAGGGCCGCTTCAAAAACTTCCTGGTCGTTGAACGCGACAACGTGAACTGGTACTTCCGCGAGCCCGGCTTCCTTGGCGGCGCGGAGCCGGCGCTCCCCCGCGATGAGTTGATAGTTGGTGTCCACGAGGCGCACGACGAGTGGTTGCAGGACACCGTGGTTCTTGATGCTCGCGGTGAGGGACGCGAGTTCCTCGCCGTCGAATTGTTTGCGCGGCTGGTACGGGTTGAAATCGATCTTCCCGACCGGGAGCCGCGATACGGTCGCGTTGTCCGCGGGTGGCATCGAAATATCACCGAGGAGAGCGTTCAGCCCGCGAGCGAGACGCGGCGGGGCTTTGGTGGTTGTTTCCATGCGAAAGTCTCCAAGTGCGAAAAAGTTGTCCAGCTTCATAGCAACCTCTGCGGCGGTGGGAAGTGGAATCGGGGACGTGGTGGGGTACGTTCCACGTGGAACGTCGACGGGCGTTAGAATGACGTGCTCCGCGGCGCCGGATCGAGGTACGTTCCACGTGGAACGTCGATCAACGTCAGAATGTCGGCCGCGCGGTCCGCGTCCGGGAACGTTCCACGTGGAACGTCGATGGGCGTTAGAATGTCGCCCGTGATTTGGCGTGCGAGTGGCATTCCCGTCCCGAACATTCTGCGCGACTCATGGGACCTGTGCGGTTAATTTCTTCGCGCGATTCGGATTCTTCCGCACAATCAAATCCGGGCGCGGGGCTTCAATTTCAAGTGTGACGACGTGTGAAGAAAGTGGCCTTGTCGGTTGCGAGAAAACCGGACTAGGATTCGCCCCGTTGGGCCAACGGACCGGAACCCGAAGGCCGAACACGACGCGACAACGGACCGGAACCCGAAGTCGCGCCGTCTGGGGTCAGCAATTGACCCCAACCGGAGAAGAGGTGTCGAAGTAGGCTCCCCCGCCGCGCGGCTCGTTCGCGCATGGATGCTCGTCCGAGGCGGAAGCACACTCCACACCAACCGGAACGCGCGAACGCAACTCTTGGCGAGCGGTGGCCGTGAGGCCCCCGAGTCAGCACGAGTTCGTTAGCGCACCTTTCCAACCGCTGGTTGTTCAGGAGCGTTGTGCATGGATGCGACTCGTGGCCCGATTCTGTTTCGTTGCGACGGCACCGGTGAGCACGGCTGGGAGCCGTTCTACCAGTGCCTCTCGCTTGCGGCGGCCCTTCAGCGCCGCCGCCGGGGAACGCACTTCCTCAGTTACCTCGACCCGCTCTCGCTGGCGACGGTCATCAATCGCGGGAACAACGACTGGCAGCCCGCGGAGCGCAAGGTCGGGGACGACGGCGACCTCGAAGTGACCATCGCGTCAGTGCGGAAGATGAACGCCGCGGCGGTGGTGGTCGCCGGCGAAGGGTACTCCGCTGACTACCTTCGCGAGTTGAAGAAGACCGGTGCGCTGGTGATGGCGTTCGACTCTACCGCGGACATCCGCTTCCCGGCAGACCTCGTGGTGAACCCCGGACTGTTCCCGGCGCGGAAGGCGTATCGCGTCGAGCCGGGCTGTCAGATTCTGTTGGGCCATCGTTACGCGATGTGTCGCGGGGTGTTCCGCCGGCAGCGCACGATTCGCGCGACCGAGCCACCGATGCCGTTCCGCGCACTGGTCGCGATGGGCGACGACGACCTCGCTGGCGAATCGCTGACTCGCACCGAGCAACTCCTGCAGATGCCGAAGGTCGCGAAGATCACGATCTCGGCTCGCACGCACCACCCGCGCTACGACGACCTGCTCGCCCTCGCTGACGAGAACAGCACAAAGGTCGAAGTCGTGACCGAAACGAAGGAACTGATGACGCGACTGGTTCGCGCGCACTTCGCACTGACGGCGGGGGATGGCTGGTCGCCGGAGTTGTGTGTGGTGGGTATCCCGCAACTGATCCTGAGCCAAACGAAGCGCCACGCGGGCAACGCGAAGAAACTCGACGAGGACGGGGTCGCGACCTACCTGGGCAACGCGGCGGACGTGACCTTCGACCAGCTTCGCGAAGCGGTGGATCTGCTTCACGACGACCCGATGGAGCGGAAGGGCATGACGCGCTGTGCGCGGAATACGTTCGACGGTCGCGGGCCAGACCGCATCGTGAACGGCTTGGAGATCATGCTTCACAGCCCAGTGCGGAAGCGGGCGGCATCGTTCGCGCCAAGGCTGAAGGTGGCAGCGTAGTTTTCGATGCCTGGTGAGCCGCTCGCCTTCGGCTTGCGGCGCACCAGATGGCCTCTTCTTCACCTCCGACATCCCCTCTCGCATTTGCTTCTGGTATCCTCACACCACCCTTGTGAGGAGACCCCAACCATGTCCAAAGATGACGTTGCCGACGCGCTCGACGAGATCGGAACCCTTCTCGAACTGAAGGGCGAGAACGCGTTCCGCACCAACGCGTACCACAACGCGGCCCGGCTCGTTCAGCAACTTCCCGGCGACCTCAACCAGATGGTCGCCGAAGGGAAGTTGTCCGAGGTTCGCGGGATCGGCGAAGCACTCAGCGAGAAGATCACCACGCTCGTGACCACGGGAAAACTGCCCTACCTCGAAGATCTTCGCGCTTCGATCCCCGAAGGCTTGGTGAAGATGCTCCGCCTGCCGGGTCTGGGACCGAAGAAGGTGAAGGCGCTTCACGACCTGCTCCAGATCGACACCATCGAGAAACTGAAGGCCGCATGTGAGTCCGGTGAAGTGGCGAAGCAGAAAGGCTTCGGTGCGAAGACCCAGGCGAAGATCCTCGAAGGGATCCTCTACATCGACAAGATCGGGAACCGCGTGCGGATCGATATGGCGTTGCCGCTGGGCTGGGCGCTCCTCGAACAGATTCGCGGCTTTCCCGGCGTGATTCGCTCCGAGGTGTGCGGGAGTCTTCGTCGCCTCAAAGAAACGACCGGCGACCTCGACATCCTCGTGAGCAGTACCAACGCGCAGCCTATCATGGACGCGTTCGTGAAACTGCCGGAAGTGGTGCAGGTGTTGGGGCAGGGGCCAACGAAGTCGAGCGTGATCGCGGCGCTGCACGTTCACGGCGCGAAGGTCACAATGCAAGCCGACCTCCGCGTCGTGACGGATGAACAGTACCCGTTCGCGCTGCACTACTTCACCGGCAGCAAGGAACACAACATCCGAATGCGGCAGCGCGCGATCGACCGCGGCCTTACGCTTAACGAATACGCGCTTGCGAACGACACGCGCTCGGTGCCCTGCAAGACGGAAGAAGACATCTTCGCGGCGCTTGACCTTCCCTTCATTCCACCGGAGATGCGCGAGGACACTGGCGAGATCGAAGCCGGCGAAGCGAAGAAGTTGCCCGCGCTGGTGGCCGATTCCGACATTCGCGGCGTGTTCCACAACCACACCACCTACAGCGACGGCACCGCGTCGTTGGAAGAGATGGCGCTCGCGTCGAAGCGGCTCGGCTTCGAGTACTTCGGCGTCGCGGATCACTCGCAGTCTCTGACCATCGCTCGCGGGATGCCGCCGGGCGCGGTGCGGAAACAGTGGGCGGAGATCGACCGCGTGAACGCCAACCTAACCGGCGTCCGCATCATCAAGGGTAGCGAGGTGGATATCCTCGAAGACGGATCGCTCGACTACAACGACGAACTGCTCGCCGGTTTCGAGTATGTGGTGGCGAGCGTTCACTCGCTGTTCGGAATGGCTGAAGCCGATATGACGGCGCGCGTGTGTAAGGCGCTTGCGCACCCGACGGTGACGATGTTAGGCCACGCAACCGGGCGTCTTCTCTTGAAGCGCGAAGGATACAAGATCAACCTCGACGAAGTTCTGAAAGTCGCCGCGAAGCACGGCAAGATGATCGAGATCAACGCGCAACCGTCGCGTCTCGATCTCGACTGGAAGTACGTGAAGCAGGCGAAGGCGATGGGCATTCCGATCGTGATCAACCCGGATGCGCACAGCACCGGCGAACTCGGGCTGTACACATTCGGGGTTCAGGTGGCGCGCCGCGGGTGGCTGACGAAGGATGATGTGTTCAACACTCGCGGCTTGGCCGACGTGACGAAGGAACTCACGCGGCGGAAAGAGAAGGCGAGCGCGAAGTAAATCGGCTGCGCCCCTTCGGGTCGTACGCTAAACAGACAACGACACCTCTCTGGGAGGATGTGTCGTTGTCTGTTTAGCGTTCGACCCGAAGGGGCGCAGCCGATTCACTTCGCGCGGTACTTCGGGTGCGCGTCGAGGTACGATTTCACGCGGTCCGTGCGGTTCACGGCATCCGCGAAGAACGCGACCGCGGATACGAGCTTCTCGTCTGGCTCGGCGCAACTGAATCGCAAGAACCCTTGACCCGCAGCGCCGAAGCACTCACCACCCAGACACGCGACACCCCGCTCGTCATCCGCCCCTTCTAAGAGGTACATCGCGAGACCGTGCGACGTGATACCGAGTCGCGCGCAGATCGGCGCGACGTTCGGGAACACGTAGAACGTTCCCTCCGGCATCAGCACGGTCACGTCGGGTACTTTCCGCAACTCGCTCACCAGCAACTCAACCTTCTTGTGGAACTTCGTCATCACCGCATCGCGTTCGGCGGCGTCGTGTTCGAGCGCGGCCTTACCCGCCATTTGAACGATCGGTGGCACGCACGAGAGCGACGTGTTGATCATCTTGCTCACGATCTGCGCCACTGTGGGTGACGCGACCATGTACCCACAGCGCCACCCACTCATGCTGTAGCTCTTCGAGAACGTGTACGCGCCCACGCACTGCTCGATCATTCCGGGTTCGGCCAGGATGCTGTGGTGTTTGCCACCCCAAACCATGTGGCAATACGGTTCGTCGCTGAACACCGCGACGTTCGTGCCGCGGACGATGTTCGCGATCGCCTTCATGTCTTCGCGCGTGGCGACACCGCCCGTGGGGTTGTGTGGGAAGTTGAGGAACAGCGCCCGGGCACGCGGTTCGGTCTTCACGAATTTCTCGATCGCGCCGATGTCCGGCCGAAACTGGTTCTCTTGCTTTAGGGGAGCGTACACCGGGCGCGCGCCGCGCCGCAGGATGTTTGGCTCGAACGTCGGGAACGCCGGTTGGAAGACTAACACCGCGTCGCCGGGTTCGAGAAACGCTTCGCAGAAGTACGTCTCGAACACCTTCGCGCCGGGACCGACTACCACGTTGTCGGCGGTGGCGGGGATGTTGAATTCTGCGTTTACGGTCTTCGCGATCGTCTCGCGAAACTCTGGAAGGCCCTGCGACGGACAGTATCGCGTGAGGCCCGCGTCGATGGCCGCGTGCGCCGCCTTGATCGCGCTGGCAGTGGTCGGGAACGGCGAGTCGCCGATCTGGAGCGCGATCACGTCCTTCCCACCGGCCATGAGTTGGCGCGCGACCGCGAGCACGTCGAACGCGGTCTCAGCCGTTAGACCGCTGGCAAACGAGGAAAGGGTGAGGACGCTGGTACTCATGGTGTGTCGCTCGGGTTGGGTAAGAGAAGGGATTTACTCATCAAACGAACGCCGTCGCGTCGTGGCCACTGCGACCAAGGTTAGCGTTGGTCCCGGAGGGGCCGCGTCGTATTTGAAGTGCTTGAACAACTGTGGCGCGGTTGCGGGGAAAGGGGGCAGCGGTGGGTGGGAGGAGAACGGTTCACACCAGCGGCGCGGAACCGGCAATGTCCACAAGAACGCCGAGGACGGCCGCGATGTTCTGGATGTGATACTCGGTCCGATCGGTGAACTGCGTGCCTCGCGACTTTCGGAGACCGTGAAACGCGTCCGGCCGCCACGCGATTGCGGGCGACCGGGACGCGCGAACGCGCTTCTGGTTCACTGCTTCGCGCTGATCGCCTTCGCCAACGGGTTGATCACCTGCGGCACGACGTAGGTGCTGACCAACTCGTCGAGCACGCGGCGCTGGTTGTGGTAGCTCTCCGCGAATGACTTGTACGGCTGCTTTCCCCAGAACTGCCGAACCGTGAAGTACACCGTGACCGGCGACTCCGGGAACGTGTTCGTTCGCACCTGGTACGCGTTCGTACGTGTTTCGATGCTCAACCGCGCCTGCAACTGGCACGCGTCGTCGAGCGCGAGCATCATGGTCGGCTGGTAGTGCAGAACGCGCGCCGCGGGCACAGTGACCAACGATTCCAGTGGCGTGCCGCTCGTGAGCGCTTCGGCTACTACCTCGTCGTGGTTCCCCTGGTACAGGAAGTCGAAGTAGTACAGCACGTCCATCGACTCGGTCTGGAGTGCGCCGAGGTCGAGGTGCGCAGCGGCCATGTCGAGGACGCGCTCGTTGTGGACGTCGGCATCATCAAGGGTGGGCGGGTTGACGAACCCGGCGCTCAACCGGCGGTGGTCGAGCGAGGCCCAGCGGTAACTGCCGGACTCGCGGTCCTCTTCGAGCATGTATTCGGTGTCGCTGCGCTTCTCGAACTCGGTCATCTTCGGGGCAACCTTCTGCACGGCCTCGAAGAAGTGCAGCACGGTTTCGCGCCCGGTCGGCATTTCGAGTTTGCCGTGAATGTAGGTTGAGACACCGAAGTCGTCGCACAGCGAAGCGTAGGAGTTCATCTTGCGTGTTCCTCTCGTCTGGGTCGGCGCGCGGAAGGGCGTTCGTCACGGAACAGCGCGACCGACTTTAAGCGGACTGCTCTATTGTTCGACGCGGGCTGTCCGGTTGCAAGCCCGGTAAGCAAGCGGGACTGTTCCGAACGGACCGGTGGGGTAAGGTGAAGTGACGCGCGAAAGGGGAGAGTGGTTCGCGGCTCAATCGGTCCAGAACGGGTGGTCGGGTTCCGAGAGACCGGTGGCGGTCTCACTCGGAGGCCCGAGGTTGACGAGTTCAAACTTCTTGTCGGGGAATCGCGTTGAACTTCCCGGTGTAGGTGATGCTGTCGCCAAGGAAGACGACGCGCTGCCCGTCCTTGAGCGCGAACGCGTCGTCCGTGACGGCGACCGCCGGGAGGAGCAGCACAAGAAGTGCGGAGAGGGTACGCATCGGTGATTCCCATTTGTGCAACCAGTAGCGTTATCAAGCGCGCAACCGTGTGCGGTAGCGGCGGGCGTCGGCATCCAGGTAGCAGCAGAACGTGACCTGGCGCGGCAGCGCGTGTTGGGCGAGCCACTCGCCCACGGTTTCGATCGCGATTTCGCACGCCTCGGTCTGCGGGAAGTTGAACGCTCCGGGGAGATGCACGGGAACGCGATCGTTTCTACATTTGCTTCCGCCGCGAGCCGTAGCGACGTGCGGTAGCAGGATCGCAACAGGTCCGCTTCGCAGTTCGTGCCGTCGCTGTACACCGGGCCGACGGTGTGGATCACGTGTTTCGCTGGAAGCGAGAAGCCCGCGGTCATCTTCGCGCCGCCGGTCGGGCACCCGTCGAGCGCGGCGCACGCGGTGCGGAGTCGCGGGCCAGCCGCGTCGTGAATCGCGTCGTCCACGCCGCCGTCGCCGAGCAGTGTGGAGTTGGCCGCGTTCACGATCGCGTCCACTTGCAGTTCCGTAATGTCCCCTTTGACGACAACCATTCGCTCGATCACTTCGGGCGTCATGATCAAGGCTCCCGTTGGAGTAGACGTGGTAGTGCCATCGTAGCGGGGCGGAAATGCGGTCGGCCGCTTTCGCACCGCAGCGTGTGCCACGATACAAGAACGGCCGAATGTTCGCAATGACGCAGAAGTGGTTACGCGGCGACGTGGAGTTTCGCGACCGGTACCGGCACCTTCAGCGTGTTCTTGAGCACCCAGCGGCCCGCGTCCGGGGCACCGCTCCATTGCTGAAGCTGGATTGTGGTGACGTGTTCGCGTTCTTCTTCATCGAGGACTTCCGCGAACGCTTCGATGTACTGTTGGCGGACCTGCGTGGACGAGCGGCCGACGAAGACGAGTGCGTCCCCGCGATCATCGAAGATCGCGACCGCGCGCCAACCCTGAGCCTTGGATTCGGTGGTAACGAGCATTGGTGTGACCCTCCCTGGTTTTGAGTGATGGGCGTCGCTGATCCATCGAGCGACGTGGGGGGTAGGTTGACGATTTGGGGCGCGAAGGTCAAGGAAAAACTGTGGGGGTCTGTAAAGTTTTCCTCAAGTCCCAGTCCACAACAGACGATGCGCCGCGCGAAAATCTGGATGAAGTCACCTGTTGGCGTCGGACCCGTCGGGGCCGTGCTTCTGAAGAGAGTGATCGCTGCGGGTCCGACGCTAAAACGCGACAACAACTGGCTCAGTAGCGATTATCCCCCACCGCCGTAGCCTTCGCCTTCTTCGCCTTCTTCGCCTCTTCCGCCCGCGCGCCGGCCACCACCGGCTTCGCGCGGTTTCGCGACGTTCACCGTTAGCGGGCGTCCGTTCATCGGTTGGTCGTTGAGCACGGCGATGGCCGCCTGGACTTCGATGTCGTTGGCCATTTCGACGAACCCGAACCCGCGCGCCCGGTTTCGCGGTCCCTTAATCATCTGCGCGAACGGGGTCGCAAGAAGTTTTCCGACAAGTGCTGAGTGCTGAGTAAAAGGCAGAAGACCAAGGGCGTTCGTGCCTCTGGTCTTCTGCCTTTTACTCAGCACTCAGCACTTTTCTAGTCAACCACGGCGAGCAGATCGTCTTCGGTCACGATGAGGTACTCTTTGCCGTCGATGGTCACTTCGCTGCCTGCGTAGCTCGTGAAGAGGACGCGGTCGCCCACCTTCACCTGGAACGGGGCGCGCTTGCCGTCGTCGAGCGGCTTGCCTCCGCCGACCGCGAGCACCTTGCCCTGCTTCGGCTTTTCCTTCGCGCTGTCCGGGAGGATGATGCCGCCCACCGACTTGTCATCCGCTTCGAGCCGTTCAACCACGATCTTGTCGTTCAGTGGGACGATCTTCAACGCCGCCATCGGGAAGTCTCCTGTTGGGTTGTCACTCGTAATCGGTTCGTCATTCGTCGCTGGTCGGCGGGCGTGGCCCTTCGACCTTGTCTTGCGGGTCCGGGCGTGGCCCGTACACTTTCGCGAGCGCCCGTTCCAGAGTGTGTAATACGACGTTCCCGTTCACCGGCTTTGGAATCACGCTGTACACCTGCGCCGCGAACGCTTGGCGGATCAGGTCGTTGGTCGCGTCCGCGGTCATGAGCACCGCCGGCAGGATGCGGTCGAGCGTCTGCCGAATCACCGCGAACGCTTCCAGACCCGTGAGTCGGGGCATGTGCATGTCGAACAGAACGAGGTGAACGAGGTCCACCTGAACGAGTTCAACGGCTTCGCCCCCGTCGGCGGCGAGCATCGTGCGGAACCCGCGAGCCGCGAGCATCTCGCCCAGCGCTTCGCGTGTGCCGCGATCGTCGTCGGCAATGAGGATCGAGAACCGCCACGGGTCGTTCGCGGGTCCGGTCTTCGTCGGTTCGCCCCAAGCGGAGCGAAGGTCAGGGGGTGTCGCGGAAGTCATATTTAACCTCCCCGGACGTGCGCGAGGCGGGAAGAACCCGACTGGCAACGCCGCGTGGAAGGAGCCTGGAAATTGGGTTGTAGCAAACGAAGTGCCGAAGCCCGAACGGAGAGTAGCGGGACGGCTATAACCACTGAAGAATACGTTAGATGCAGACACCGTGTCAAGTCGGTTCGCACATTTCCTCGCCCGCGAACCTGCCACGACTTTCATTCCCGCTGACACGATGACAGGGCATCCGCAGGGAATTGACCCACCTGGCGACGTGGTTTAGCATGATCGCTCCGGACCACTCGCACACGCTATAGGTTTGACATGGCGAAGAACAACGAACTGTTAGAGTGGCTCGGACTGACACCGGCCGACATGCTCGTCTACCTCGCGCTCGCGGCGATCGGCGCGATGTTTGTTGTTCACGACCGGACAACCGACATCATTCTCGCCGTGGCCGGTGTCGGTCTCGGCCTAGCCTCGTGCCCGTTGGGAATGGCTCGCGACCCGGAAGTGTCGAAGCTCACCAACGCGATCAAATTCGCGTCGTATCCAATCTTCGTGGCACTCGCTCTGATCGCGGTCGCGGTCCACTATGTCTGGTTCAACAACTGACGAAGAGGTGGGCAGTGCCCACCCTACAAAACACGTTGAGCGAGCGACCCCAAGGGACGCAGTTCACAATAAACCTATTTCTTTCCGAGTCGGGCCGGGTCGAAGTCCGCATCGGTGAGTTTGGCCGGCGACTTCACCTTTTCAAACAGGTAGTACTCGGCTTCCTTGCCCGCCGCGTCGGTCGCAATAATCAGCACCGGTAGCCCGTGAAACGGTGACTTTTCGTTCGGATCGAAGAAGAACGTACGGCTCCCACCCTTGGGGAACAGCGGGTCGTCGTCGGCGCGCAGGTTGTGCGTCACGCCCGTGAGCGTGTAGGGGTACTCGTCACGCTTCACCGGTCCGTGGAGTGTGAGCGAATCAGGCGGTAGTTTCCCCGCTTCCATCTTCGCGAGCAGGTCGGTGAGTTTCGTGAGGTTCTTCCCGAACCCGGCGTCGCGGATGCTGTAGCGGGTCTTTTCCTTCACACGCGGGTCGTCGGGCGAAACGCCTGGCAACACGGTCCCGGCGCGGAGCAACTTGACGTCGCCTTGACCGAGCGCGAGGTACAACTTGTCACTGTGCTTGCCGGGGCTGTAGATGACTTCGCGGCCCTTGCCGTTCTCGCTGATCGTCCGCGTGTACACGCCCAGCGGTTCCTTGCGGAACTGGAACAGCACGACTTCGCTGGTCGGCGCGCCTTGCGGGTTGATCTCGCGCCGCGTGAGTGTGCCCTCGAACGTGCCCACGGCTTTCCACGCGGCGCTTGCGGTCGCAAGAACCGCTTTCAGTTCGGTGAGGCTCTTCGCGTCGGGCGTGTTCGGTGTCGCGGGCGTTTTCGGCGCGAACGGCGACGGCAGTTTCGGTTTCGGTTCGGGGGGCTTGAGGAAAGGCGGGCGCGTGTCCGGGTCCGCATCGACTTCTGGCGGGGGCTTGGGCGGCGTCATCGCGCCGTATGGTGGGGGCGGCTCCTTGATGGGCTTCCCGAACGGACCCTGTGCGCGCGTGTGATAGCGGTTGCAGCCAGCGAGCAGAAGCGCGAGCAGACAGAACGCGAGGGAGCGGGTCATGGTGTGCGTCCGTGCCGGGATCAGGGTGACCTTCACCCGGCACGATACCGCGACCGCGTGTCCGAGGACAAGCCGAACCCGTCTTCGGCGGGAGGTAAAAGGAAAAGCGAAGACGAATACCCCGAGGCGCAAGGGTGCCCGGTATTCGTCTTCGCTTTTCCTTTTACCTTTTACCTTCTTCTGCTTTCTTGTAAACGGCTTTCGGATCGAAGATGCGTTCCGCGATGACCTTCAGTTCGCCCTCGTCGAGTTGGCGGAAGAAACAACTCTTGTAGCCTTCGTGGCACGCGGCCCCGCCGATCTGCTTCACCTTGAGCAGCACGGTGTCGGCGTCGCAGTCGATGAACACCCCCTTTACTTCTTGGAAGTGCCCGCTCTCTTCGCCTTTGCGCCAGAGCTTGTTGCGGCTCCGGCTGAAGTACACCGCGCGGCCGGTGCGCACGGTTTCGTCGAACGCTTCGCGGTTCATCCACGCGAGCATGAGTACCTCGCCGGTGTCCGCGTCTTGCGCGATGGCGGGCACCAGCCCGCCAGCCTTGTCGAAATCTAGTGTCGTGTTCATGGGGTCGTTGGTTCCAGAAGGAGAATTTGGTTCGCTCAGTCGTCCCAGTTGCGAGGCTCGTAGTTGCGCCGCAACGCTCGCTGCACGACGGGGTTGTTGAGCGTCACGATGCCCCAGATGCCGAACCCGACGGGGACGAGGGAGCAACCGCAGACGCAGAAAATCAGAGCGAAGGACGCGACCCCCACAATGGACGCGGTCATCGCCCAACCGTAACTGGATAACGCCCGCAACTTCCGCCCGCCGACGACCATGACGATGGTGTACGGCAGCACGAGGAAGCCGGAGACGAGACCGAACAGCACCTGGCCCGCTCCGTTGCCGTTCGCCTGGTTCGCGGCCACCATGAACCAGAACAAGGCGGAGCCGGAGAGGACAAGTCCGCCGACCCAGCCGCACACCTCCAACCACGTTCCCGGGCCGTGAGCCAGACGCACCGCCTCGTGGCGCTCCCGCTCGTCGCGCTCCGGGTCGGGCTCCCGCCGGCGGCGCCGGCGCGGACGGTCGTAGTCGTCCTCGTACCCGTCACGGTCGTCACGTTCGTCGCGCCGGTCTCGCGGGAGTGGCGCCGGGGCGACCTCAGCCGGAACGAACTCGGTCGCGCAGTGTGGACACCGCACCGTCCAGTCGCGGTAGGCGTCGTCCACTTCCAGTGGGCGGCCGCACGACGGGCAACTAACCGTGGGCATCCGAGGTTCCTGTTGGGGTCAGTACCGGTCCGAGGGGTACGCAAATCCGCGGCTCGTGGTGAACCCGGCCTTCACGGCAGGGTTGAGCAGCACGATTAGCGCCCACAGGCCGAGCGGCACACCCGTGCAGCAGCACGAAAAACCGGTTAGCATCGGGACGAGGGACACGATCGCGCCGGCCAGGCTCAATTGGTAACTGCCCAGCGCCCGCATGGATAACCCGCCCACGATCGCGAGCAGGTTCGCGAAGGCCAGGATGCCCACGTAGATCGCGGCCTCGGTGCGCAGGGCCACGGGGTTCTGTTGGATCTGCTGTTCCAGTTGATCCGCTTCTTGTTCTGCTTCTTGGCGATCGGGGCCAGGCGGTCGCTGTGCGGCCATATCGCGCATCGCCTTGACCATCATCTCCGGTTGGAAGAGCAGCGGCACCGACAGTATCGCAACGAACGCGAGGCCGAGGAACCCGTTGAGAACGAGCAACAAGGCCGGGAACGCGACCGCGCCGCGGGCCGTCGTCACAATCCGCTCGGTGTGGTCGCCACGGTTGTCGTCCGGGCGGCGCTCACGCTCGGCGCGGTCCGGGTCGTCGTGGTAGTAGTCGTCGTGGGGGTCGCGTGCCACGGGTCGCCTCGGGGTCAGTACGTCAGGAGACTGAAGATGTCGTACCCCGCGAGCGGAAGCCGGCCGTTCAGGGACGCGAGTTCGATGAGGAACGCGCACCCGACCACGGTGCCGCCGGCCCGCTCGACGAGTTGGCACGCCGCGGCCATCGTGCCACCAGTCGCGAGGACGTCGTCAACAACGAGGACACGCGCCCCGGCCGTGATCGCATCGGAGTGGACGTGGAGTTCGGCCGAACCGTATTCGAGGTCGTATTTGAAACTGTGGGTCGCGCCCGGCAGTTTCCCCGGCTTGCGGAACGGGATCAGTGGCTTCTTCATCGTGAGCGCCATCGGCGCGGCGAACAGGAACCCACGGGCCTCGGCCGCCGCGATCGCGTCGATGCCCGTCACCGGGTAGTGCCCCGCGAGTTCGGCTATTGCGAACGCGAACGCCGCCGGGGTGCCGAGCAGCGGCATGATGTCCTTGAACGTGATTCCGGGTTTGGGGAAGTCTGGCACGTCGCGGATGTACGCTCTGAGGTCCATCGGTTGCTCCTGGTGCTTTGCTTGTCTTAGCGTACCGCGCCGAAACGGGAAGCACCGGACCGACTTGGGGAGAACGGCATGAACCTGACCATCCGCCGCGCGACCGCAACCGACGAAAAAGTATTGGTGGCGTTCAACACCGCGATCGCGTGGGAGACGGAGGACAAGCGGCTCGATCCCGCCGTGCTCACCGCCGGCGTGCGCGCGGTGCTGTCCGACTCCGCTCGTGGGTTTTACACCGTGGTCGAACGCGATGGCGAAGTAGTCGGGCAGATAATGGTGACGTTCGAGTGGAGCGACTGGCGCAACGGCTGGTTCTGGTGGGTGCAGAGCGTGTACGTGCGTGAAGACGCTCGCCGCAGTGGCGTGTTCCGCTCGCTCTATCGCGCAATCGAACAGCAGGCGACAAGTGATCCCGCTGTAATCGGCATTCGATTGTACTTCGATCGGGAGAACACCCGCGCGCAGGCCACCTATCACGCGCTCGGCATGAGTGAGACCGAATACGGCATGATGGAAGTGTACCCGCTCGCTGGCCGCGACGCACACATCGGATGAACGCTTCTCCGCTATTCCCGCCCGCGTGGTTCGCGGCCGGTGTTGTGACCGACGAAAGCGCCGTGGACTTCGCGCGCCTGGCGCTCGGTGCGCCGAACCGCCCGCTGCGGCACTGGCTCTGGTCCGCGTTCCGCGACTGGTCGGAGGAGCGAGAGCAACTCACACCCGAGGAGTGCCGCGCGGCTTACCAGTTAGGCGAAGCGGAGGCAGATCAGAACCTCGGCACCGCAATAATGTGTCACGTGGTGTTGCGGAAAACGTGCCCCTCGGACGTGCGCGACGCGGCGCGCCGGAACGAACGCACCGCCGTTCGGCGCGCCGCGCGTTGATGTTTAGCGTCGGACCTGGAGGGGTCAGTTTCAGACGGGAATCGCGACCGCTACGGTCATCGCAACCGCGCCCCGCGGCGTGGTACAACACTCCCAGCCCACTCATTTGTTCAGGAGGGAACCCGATGCTCTGCCCACTCTGTTACGGCAAACACGTGGCTCTGGTTGGTGGGTCGTGGATACCGTGCCCGGAGTGCGCGGGCATCGGTGAACTCCACTGTTGCGACGGGCTGCGCGAGCAGGAAGAATGCCGGTCCACGTTACCCCCGGTTCGGTCGTTGCCCCCGTCGCGTTCGTCCGAATCCACGCTCACTCTTGCCCCACACGTTCCGCATCCGGTAGGCTGAAGGCGTTGGCGCCGCGCTCCTCCCGGTGGGTTCGTCATGCGGTCCGCGCTTCTCCTCGGTGTTTCAACTCTCCTCATTGCCGCCGCAGTCGGTGCGCCAATACCCCCACCAACCGCACGCGAAGCGACCCAACTCATCGAAAAGCTCGGCAGCGAAGACTACGCCGAGCGCGAAGCCGCCTCGAAGCGCCTCGACGATCTGGGTCTTCTCGCGCTCGCCGAACTCCGAGCTGCGACCAAGTCCGACAACGCCGAAATCGCCGACCGCGCCAAAGACCTCGTGCGGAAGATCGAACGCCGCGCGTCGAACGATCGCGCCCTCGCGCCGACAATTGTCGAACTCAATCTGAAGGATGCGACGCTCGACGCTGTGCTCGCGGAGTTGTCCAAGCAGGCCGGTTGCGAGGTCGTTCTCGACGGCTTGAAGGCGGACGAACTCGCGGCCAAGAAGATCACCGTCGCGACGACGGGCAAGGTGACGTTCTGGGCAGCGGTGCTGAAAGTGTGCGACGCCGGCGGGCTTCAGATCGCGGGCGCCGGCGGGTTCTACTCGGCGGGTTCCGCACCGTATACCGTGATCCGCCCGGCGAATGGCGTGGCTCGGCGCGTGGCCGCGAACCCCAACAGCGCGGTGATACTCGAAGCCCGCGAGGGCAAGAAGCGGCCCGCGTCCGTTCACGGTGGCGTGTTGGTCGAAGCGTTCGAGGTGCCCCAGGCGTCGAGTACGCGCCTGTTCGCGTCAGCCGTGCTCCAGGTGTGGCCGGAGTCGAAACTCGGCTGGCAATACGCGGCTGACGTGAAGGTGACCAACGCTCTCGACAACAAGGGCGGCAAGGTGCTCCCGGACCTCACGCACGTCGGCGCCCGCCCGCAGGTGAAACCAGTCCCGGGCGGCAAGGTGGTCGTGGTGCAGAACGCGGACGGCACCATAACCATCGTGAACCCGGATGCCAAGAACCCGGTGATGGTAGGTGCGCCGTTCACGCCCAACGTGCGCCAGGCGCTCGTCAAACTCAAGACCGGTCCGGGGACCGCGAGCGAACTGACCGGTTCCGTCTACGGACTGGTGCGCTCTCCGCCGGAACCGCTCGTTACGATCGCGCTCGTCGCCAAGGAGGAGGTTTCCGCAACTGGCCACGCGGACACGGCAACGGAGGCGTCGCTCCGCACGGACGCGGACGGCAAGCGGTTCGTCATCGTGAAGTTGAGTTACGATCCGCTGAAGGTTCACCCGGCGCGCACGGGCGATGATCTCGCGGACGTGAAGCCTGCGGCCGGCGGGAACCAGACCGTTCACGGGCTGCGCGTCACCGACGCCGACGGCAACGCGTTCGACGCGGCACTCATTCGCGCATCCAACGACTTCGACCCCACCCGTCAGGGACGCATCGTACTGAGCATGAAGCTCGAACTGCCCGTGGTGAAGGACGGGCCGACGCTGCCCACGAAACTCGTGTTCTGGGGCAGTTACGCGAAGCCGGTTGGGGTGCCTTTCACGCTGAAGGACGTGTCGCTCGTCGGCGGGTCGAAGTGATGCCGGAGTGGTTCGCCGCGTGTGTTTTGCACCCGTTCACGCTGCTGATGGTCGGCGGCGGTATCGGCGCGAACGCCCGTTACTGGCTCGGGAAGTGGATACGCGAAGTGCATGGCGAGATCGCGTTCCCGTGGGCGACGTTCACCATCAATGTAGCCGGGTCGGTGGTGCTGGGATTCGTCGCGTCCGCGTTTCTGCATCACCCGAATGAGTCGCGACGCGTTTGGTATCTGTTGCTCGGAACCGGCTTCTGCGGCGGGTTTACCACGTTCTCGACGTTCAGTTTGGAAACGTTGGAATTGATGCGCGAAGGCCGAACGGGAACCGCCGCGGCCTACGTGTTCGGTTCGGTCGCGGCCGGGCTGTTCGGCGTGTGGCTCGCGATGAAACTGGGCGAGCGGGGGGCGTGAGCCTCCCGCTCGCCTTCCGTCACCCCATGACGAGCTTCATCTGCACGGTGCCGATCTGCACCACGTCGCCGGGTTTCACCTGGCACGGTCGACCGGCGTGAACGCGAACCCCGTTGAGCCACGTCCCGTTCAGACTGTTCAGGTCTTCGAGTACCACGGTTTCTTTCTCAAACGTGAGTGTCGCGTGCTGGCGCGAGCACCAAATCTGTTCGAGCGATTCCTGGCTCACGAGGTCGATGTCCACCGGCTTGTCCGCGAATCGGCCGACGACGTTCTTGCCCTCATAGAGCGGGTACTCGGCGCCGATTTTCATTCCGCGCAGCACGACCAACTTCGGCTTGATGGCCGGTTTCACAGGTGCGGTCGGCGCGTGGTCGGCGCGGTCGGTCGCCGGTATCGTCATGTGGACCGGAGCCAGGTCGATTTCGTTCATCTCGTGGTCCGGGAGTCCGGGTGAGCCGACCTGGTCGGGCCGGCGAAGTTCGGTCCGTGTGGTGCGGGAGACTGAGATTGCTACGCCCCACTATTCAGATCGAATCACAACTTCTGGCCGGACGGGCGCGGGACGGCTGATGTGTTCGCTTTCGCCACTCTAGCTCACGATTCGTGTGGTCAACCGCGACTGCGCGCGATTCCGCGCGGGTGGTTTGCGAGTTGGCGCGAAACCTTCACGCGTTGGTGGCAGGGCGCCGTTGGTTCATGCCGTGGGGCGAATTTCCAGCGCGATGGCTCCGAGCGGGAGTTCCGACTCGATGAAGAAAAAGGCCTCGTTGCGAGGGCGGAGCAGAGAAGTGACATCGACCGCGAACGGACCGGGGGCGTCGATCTTTCCGACAACGGTGGCGTTCACCTGAACTTCGCCACTCGCGGGGACGTGTTCGCACACGAGCCAGACACGCTCGGTCGCGTCGAGCGTGCGTGGCCACCCAAACTTTCGCGTGTGGCGCGTGCCACCCGCGAGCGGGGCGACATCCCACGGCGGACCGAGGCGAATCTTGTGCATGAGTAAATTCGAATTTGTCCGCGGTTACGCGGACTGTAGTCGGTCGTTCCACTCGTCGAGCAGTTTACCGATGCTCTTGAACGAGAAGTCGAGATTCGCGAGTTCGTGGCCGAGGTCGATGGCTCGCGGGAGGTCGCCGTTCTCGGCCGCGCCGCTTGCTAACTGGAACAACAACTCCTTCTTCACCCCTTCTTCGCTCTCGGGGACGCCGGCTAAACCCTCTTCAAAGTTGCGCTGCGCGAGCCGCCAGTTGTTCCGCTTCTTGAAGCACATGCCCAACAGCAGCGAGGCACGCCACTTTAATCGGTCGTCGCGACGGGCGAGTTGCAGTTCGGCAATGGCCTCGTCCACGAGGTCTGCTTTCAGGAGCCGTGTGCCGAGTTCGATGCGGTGGCTCAGTTCGTTGGGCGACCGGTCGGCCTTCACGCGATACAACTCGATCTCGCGAGTGTTCACTTCCTTGATGAGTTTCACGCGGAGCGAAGTTAGCTCTGGCTCGGTCATTTCTTCGCCGGTTGCGGCGGTCGCGGGTTCGTCATCGGTCGGTGCATTTTGCTTCAACTTGCGGAGTCGCGCTTCGGCGTGTTCGAGATCCTTGCGGACTGGGGCGAGGTCGAGTTCCATTAACTCCATTTGGAGCTGGAACGCGTTGCCGGTTGGCCCCAACCCTTGTTGAAGCACGGCGCGGGCGCGGTCGTCTTGTCCGCCCCGGCGGTACACGGTCGCGAGTTGCAGGTATAGCGACGGCTCCGTCGGGTCGGCCGCGATGCGCGTCAGCAGCGGCCCGGATTCGCGCGTTAGTTTGTCGGCTTTCTCGGTCGCGCGCGCCTCGATCCGACCAATAATCGGCGACTCCTTCGTGCCGGCTACTGCCTCCTCGTAGCCGCCTTTCTGGATGACGGAACTCGCGGCGAGGTCTTTCGCCTTGTGCTGCGCCTCCACGTCAGTCGGGACGGTTTCGCGAACGAGTTGCCAGAGGATCATCGCCTTCTGGAAGTCGCCGCGCTTCTCGAACAGTCGAGCAAGCGCGCGGTTCAGGGTCGCGTCCTTGGGATATTTCTGGCGCGCCTGGTCGAGCGTGTAGACTGCGAGGTCCGACAGCCCGAGCGCGTCGAACGATTCGGCCATGTCGAGTTGCGCGCCTTGGTCCCACGGGTTGCGGCACAGCACTTGTTCGCCGTGTTCGAGTGCCTTCAGGTAATCGCGGGTGCGCTTGGCGGCGCGCAACTTGGCCTTCCACCTGGGTGTGGTGAGGAACGCGAACCGGCTGCCGTGCAGGTTGTTCCCGTACTTGGCTTTCTGCGTGTCGCGGAGTTGCTTGCGGTAGTGGAGGTTGGCGGGGTCTAGTTTGCAGCACGTGAGCAGAAGTTGAATGGCGTAGTCGAACCCGCCGTTGGTGGCCATCTCTTTAGCTTTGGTAAAGCTCTGGAACGCGATGTGCTTCGACTCGGCGGTAGGCGCTGGGACCGCGCCGGCGGGCGGGTGATCGGGCATGGCGGTGGCCTCTCCTCTCGCGGCGGCGCCGGTGCGCGCACAGTTCTTGGTGCGTACCATGATGTTGTATCACAACGGGAACGGGGAAACTGCGCTTGACAACCGTCGTTCTGAAAGTCGATTCCGCGAACCCCGAACCGGCCGTGATTCTCGCCGCGGCGGCAGTCATTCTCGCCGGCGGGTTGGTCGCGTTCCCGACGGAAACGGTTTATGGTCTCGCGGCGAGCGCGCTGAGCGCGGAAGCAGTATCGCGCATCTTCGAGGCGAAGGGCCGCCCCGCCACGAACCCGCTGATCGTTCACGTTGCTGACGTGTCCGAAGTCTTAAACGTCGCGAGCGACTGGCCCAAGATCGCGGCGCAATTAGCGGTACAGTTCTGGCCGGGTCCGCTCACGATTGTGGTTCCGAAGCGAGATGGCGTCCCTGACGTTGTCACCGCAGGTGGCCTCACGGTCGCGGTGCGGTGTCCGAACCACCCCGTCGCCCGGGCGCTGATTCGCGCGTCGGGCGTTCCGCTCGCGGGCCCGAGTGCGAACCGCAGCGCGGAGCTTTCACCGACGCGAGCCGAACACGTCCTCAGGAGCCTGAACGGTCGAATCGATTTGGTGTTGGATGGTGGCCCGTGTTTAGGCGGCATCGAATCGACCGTTGTTGACGTGACCGGCGAGGTGCCGCGTGTGCTCCGCCCAGGTCTCATCACGGTGCCGATGCTCGAAGCGGTGTGTGGGAAAGTGGAGTTTGGCGCGATAGGAGAAGGGATCGCGCGATCTCCAGGGCAGATGGCGAAGCACTACAGCCCGCGAACACCGCTGGTGTTGGCAGAAGACGCGGACGCGGAACACGGGCGATTGAAGGCCGCGGGCCTGCGCGTAATCTCGCTGGGTTACGACTTGATTTACGACTACAAGTTCATCTCGGACGACCCCGAGGAATATGCGGCCGACCTGTACGCGATTCTGCACGAACTCGATAACGGGCAGTACGACTGCATCGTGATCGAGATGCCGCCGGACGAACCGGAGTGGGCGGCGGTGCGCGACCGGCTCACGCGGGCCGCGACCCGTTGATGTTCGCGCTCTAACCGTTATGAATTGCGGTCACCCATGCGGGTTGGGTGGGAGCGGTTCCGGAGTTGTCGGGCTTGGGGGCCGTTGTGGGTGCCGGCTTTTGGGCCGCGCCAAGCAGGAACAAGCAACCGGTTGCGAAGAAGCAGCACATCGCGCAGAAGCGAATACGTGACGTCAACATGGCGTTTCCCACAGGAACAGCGCGGAAAGAGAACCGCGAGCAAGCCTAGCACCGCTGCGACTCCGTGACGGGAGATTTGCGCGCCGTGTTTGGCCGTCACTCCGCGACCTTCTGCGGTTCCAGACTGCGCCACAGATACCACATCGCGACGCTACGGTGCGGCACCCACGGCTTCGCCACTTTCGTGATGCGCTCCGCGTCGGGCAGTTTCCGCATGTTGAACAACTTTTTCAGCGCGACCTTGATGCCGTAGTCGCCCACCGGGAGTACGTCCGGGCGCCCGAGTCCGAAGATCAGGAGCATGTCCACCGTCCACGGGCCGATGCCCTTGATCGCAACGAGTTGTTCGCGGACCGCGTCGTCTGCGAGGTCGGGTATGCTCGGTAGTAACTTGGGGTTGGCCTTCAGGTGGTCGATGACCGCGCGGAGCGTGCGCTGCTTCGGCCCCGAGATGCCGCACGCTTTGTACTTCGCTTCCGTGAACTTCGATAGCTTCGCGAGCGGCACGGTCGGGGTGCCGAGTTGAGCAATGAGTTTGTTGTAGATCGAGTCAGCGGCCTTCGTGGAAATCTGTTGCCCGATCACGCACCGCACGAGCAGCGTGAACGGGTCTTCGCCGCGCGGCGCGAGCAAGCACGGCCCGACGCGGTCGATGACCGGCTTCAGGATAGGGCAGTTGTCGGAGAGGTGTTTCCGCACCTTCTTGTAGTGTGGTGTGGACATGTGGATAGTATAGCAGGAAAGCCTCTCCGGGGCTTCCGCTAAACGTGTTTCTTGGAGGTGTCAGCGCACGTTTTCGATCATCGTGACGGCGCTCTCTTCCACTTGACGACTGCGCGCAACAACGCGAACAGCGCGATTGCGGCGACCACGCTGAAGTAGATCCATACGGTGCGCAGCGTGATCGGCGGTTCCGGTGGAACCGGGTCGGGCACGATCGCGTCCTGTACGGCTTTCTTCACTGCTTCGCGGTGTTGCATCAGCACCTTACGGTTGCTGTACTTGAACCCCCCGACACACGAATCCATGATCCGCTGAGCCGTGACGAACTCACCCTTCACCGCGTACATCTCGGCGAGTAGCCAGTACAACCGCGGGTCGCCGGGGAACCACAGAACCAACTGCTGAACGATCGCGAGCGCGTCGGGCGGGAGCTTCGCCTGCTCGTCGGGCGCGAGAACGCCCCCGATCGTGTTCGCGAAACTCACGGGGAAGATCGGGTCGGGGAGTTCGTCGTCCGGCGGGAGTTCCGCCGGCAGTCCCTCCTTCCGCCGGGCTTCTTTCGCGCGTGATTCCTTCAGGCGTGACTCGAACAGTTTCTTCAGCGGTTCCGTGTTCAGTTTGAGTTGCCACGCGAGTTGTGCGGATGTGATTCCCGGTATGGTCGCGGGCGGCGGCGAGTCTTCGGGATCGTTGGCGATACTGAGGTAATTGAATGCTTGCCCCCAGTCACCCTGCACTGCGGCGACGTGGGCTAGTGTGATGTTCGCGAGAAACCCTTCCCGTCGTCGGAACACCCCCGCGGCCTCGTCCGGTTTGTTGAAGCGGAGCAGATCGACGGCCAGCGCGGTGCTCTGTTCCGGCGTGCGCTTCAAGTTCTTCTTGGCCTTATCGATCCGATCTGCGACCTTCCCGCGATCGCTCTTCTCGGTGGGGTTGTTGGGATTGACCAATGGCCGGTTTGGGTCCAACACGTTCGTGAGTACCGCGCGGCGGCGGCTGAACTCGTCGAACGGGAGCGGTTCGGGCACGCCCTCAACGCTCACCGGAATCGCCATCGGGTCGTCCGGGTGGTGCAGCGACGCGTGCCCCTCCGAGAGCGAGAGCAACCCTGCGACAACGGCACCGAGAGCGACTATTCCGAGACGAACCACGTTCGCTCTCCTCAGCCGACTGAATCTCGCGGAGTTATTCTCGCGAAAGAATAATTTAATCCGGGCATGGGTGGGAAATTTCGGGTCTGGACAATCTTTCTGGCACGCGATAAGCCGCGAAAACACAAGGTGATTCTGGGCATTCCTCGAATCTCGGACTTGGAGGTCGTCACTGCCAGGAAAATTTGCCACACCTGAAACTTTCGCGCGTCAGGAATCGCCTTGCCCCTGAGCGGACCCCGTTCTAAACGTTTCCAGCGCCGCGAGTACGTCCGCGGTACAGTCAACGCCGCCACTGGTGTTCACCCAGATGGCCCACGGCGTCCAGAGCAGACCCCAGGGAACGCCCCACGGCCCGAGCAGGAATGCGAGGAAACTGTACCACAAGCCCCACAAATAGCGCTGGTGCCAGGAACTTGTGAGGTATACTTCAGACTGTCGTCGTATGGTCACGAAGAACAAGGAAAAGCAGAACTCGAAACGAACACACCGGGCACCAGCCGCGATCCGCGTGCGCAACTCCTCAGCGAACAGTGGTCGGAAACCGCGCAGCGTGAGGAGTTCCGAAGAAGAACGTTGATTTTGAAGTGCTGTTTGCATCGGGTTCAATAAGCTTTGGAATATTTCTGGCGCCACTTACACGACCGGAAACCGGGAATTCTTGTCTGGCGTCCGCGCAACACCGCGAAGCACGAAGGACCGAAGAGTACAACCGCTATGTCGCTCCTTGAGATTGTTACACAAAGCGTTGCCGTCCGCACCAACCACCGGGTGAAGAACCTCGAGGTTGAAATTGCAACCAGCGGGGACCGCGTCGTCCTCCGCGGTCAGGTCAACTCCTACCACGTCAAGCAACTCGCTCAACAGGGCGCGCGTGAAGCGCTCCCGAACGCCCGTCTCGAAAACGCCATCGTCGTCGAGTAGACATTTTCGATTGCAGATTTGTGACCGACGATCGAGAAGACCTTCACGAAGTCGTCAATCACAAATCTGCAAGCGTCACTTCCTCGCGGCTTCGTACTCGCACACCACTTTGGTCGTGATGCCGCCGCGGGGCGTCCACACCGACACCACCTTGCACCGCACCGGCTTGCACGCGGCCACGAAGTCGTCGAGCAGTTGGTTCGTCACCTGTTCGTAGAAGATGCCCTGGTCGCGGAACCGCTGCAGGTAGAGCTTCAGTGACTTCAGTTCGACGCACGTTTCGCCAGGCGTGTATGTGAAAGTAATGACGCCGAAGTCCGGCTGACCGGTCTTCGGGCACACGCTTGTGAACTCTGGGCAGACGATTTCGACAGAGAACTCGCGGCCCGGTCGCGGGTTCGGGAACGTCTCCAACTGCTCGACGGATGGCGTTTCGGTCGGTTCCATGCTGTAACTCTCGTGGTTACCTATCTTGATAGGCGCAGACGAAGTCAGGTTCCACTCCGTTAGCCGCAAGCCGAAGGCGAGCGTTGGGGAATGAGGAGCGTTGCCATGAAAGCAGTCGTTCTTTTGAGTGGTGGTCTCGATAGCACCACGGCGCTCGCCTTTGCGCGAAGCAATGGCTTCGAGTGCTACGCGCTGTCGGTCGATTACGGGCAGCGGCACCGCGTCGAACTCGATCGCGCCGCGACCGTTGCGAAGGCGCTGGGCGCGATCGAACATCGCGTGGTGAAGCTCGACTTGCGGCAGATCGGCGGGTCCGCGCTGACGGCGGAGATCGCGGTGCCGAAGGACCGCTCCGCAGACGACATGAGCCACGGTATTCCGGTGACTTACGTCCCGGCACGCAACACGATCTTGCTGGGGCTGGCGTTGGGCTATGCGGAAGTGGTGGGCGCATTCGACATCTTCATCGGTGCAAATATTCTCGATTACTCGGGCTATCCCGATTGCCGACCGGAGTTCCTGAGCGCGTTCGCGAACCTCGCGAACCTCGCGACGAAGGCCGGAACCGAGGGACTTGGAACGTTTCGCGTTCACTCGCCGCTGTTGAAGATGACAAAGGCGGAGATCATTCGCGAAGGGGTGAAACTCGGCGTCGATTACGCGCTGACGTTGAGTTGCTACGACCCCGACGCGACCGGTCGTGCGTGCGGCCGGTGCGACTCGTGTTCACTGCGGAAGAAGGGTTTCGTTGAAGCAGGTGTGTCCGACCCGACGGAATATGTGAAGGGGTGAAAAGACAGAGACGGCCGCCCCTCTGAGGGCTGAAAAACAATCAACTGCGTAACTCCTACAGCTCTTCAGTCTTGGTTTTCTGTTGTGTCCTTTGTGCTTTCGCGTAACTACTCTGACTTCTGCTTGGATTTGCATTATTCGCGGCTCATCCGCTCCCACAACAGCAGCGACGTGATGGTTTTGGCGTCGCGGATGGTTCCGTCGAGGCACATGCGGATCGCGTCGTCGAGGCGCACGATTACCGGTTCGAGTTGCTCGTCGGGTTCGGGCTTCGCTTCGCCAGGTGTCAGTTCCTCCGCGACGAACAGGTGCAACTTTTCGTCCAGCACTCCGGGCGACGCGTAGATGAAGTCGAGGCTCCGCCACTTCGCGGCGGAGTAGCCGGTCTCTTCGAGCAATTCGCGTCGGGCGCACGCTTCGAGTGGTTCGTTCGGCTCCACCGTGCCTGCAGGCACTTCCCAGAGTGTCTCGCCAATCACGAAGCGGAAGTTGCGTAACAACACCACACGTTCCGCGTCCAGCACCGGCAGGATGACGACCGCACCCGGGTGGCGGATCGCGTCGCGGCGGATGATTCGACCATCGGCGGTGGAGAGCGTGTTCACCTCGACGCGAATCCGCCGGCCAACGTGAACGGTTTCGACTGCCATGCGATCCCTCTTGGTTGAGCGCCGGAATTGCGACATCCCCTTCGCGATGGTAGATTAACAATGGTCCGCCGACAACCCGTTCGCGGCGCGTGAGTGAGTTCGTCCGATGCGCGATCCGATGAGTTGGTCGATCCCGGTGTTCCGGGTGTTCGGGATTCAGGTCCGGGTCCACATCTTCTTCTTCGTTATCACGATTGGGCTGTTCCTCCGGCAACTGAGCCTGACGCAGTACGACAACGTGTGGTGGCTGGACAAGTTGCTGCTCACCGTGGTGGTGCTGTTCGTGAGCGTGCTGCTGCACGAGTTCGGTCACTGCTTCGGGGCGCGGTACGTAGGCGGTGACGCTCGCGAAATCTTGATCTGGCCGCTCGGCGGTTTAGCGTACACCGAGATTCCTCACCGGTGGCGCGCGCTGTTCATCACGGTGGCTGCTGGCCCCGCGGTGAACGTGCTCATCTGCCTTGTGTGCGCGGTCGCGATGATCGCCGCCGGGTTCGCCCCGAGCCTCAACCCGGCGGCCGACCCGCACGCCACGCAGATGAGCAACTTCCGCGACGGCCGCACCTACACGAGCGTCTACACGCCGAAAGTCTACAAGCCCGGCACCAACGAGGAACCGACGTTCAAGGAGTTCCAGCAGAAGCGGGACGAGTACGAGAAGCAGAACAACGCGCGGTTCCCGAAACCAACGGACACGGCCGAGTACGACAAGGCGATGACCGCGATGGGCTACGAACGGGCCGTCCTGCCGGGGTGGCTGGTGTGGGCGTACCGCATCTTCTGGCTCAACTTGATCCTGTTTCTGTTCAACATGATCCCGGCGTACCCGCTGGACGGCGGTCAGTTGCTGCAATCGCTGGTTTGGGCGCGAACCGACCACCGGCGCGGGGTTGTCGTTGCTGCGTACACCGGGTTCGCGTTCGCGGTGGTGTTCCTGATCGCGTCCATCGCGTGGAACGAGGCGCTGTTCCTCGGGCTTGCTCTTTTCATGCTGTACTCCGCCTCGATGAAACTGGCGCAGTTGGAGATGGAAGAGGGTCCGTTCGGCTACGACTTTTCGGCGGGCTACACGAGTCTGGAGAAGGACGAGGAGCCGGCCCCGCAACCGAAACGGCCCGGCCCGATCGCGCGGTGGCGGGAGGCACGTCGGGCGCGCAAGGCCGCGTTCGAAGCCGAGCAGAAGCAGCAAGACGACGAGCGCATGGACCAGTTGCTCGAAAAGATCGCGCGCAGCGGTCAGGCGTCGCTGACCGATGAGGAGCGCCAGTTCCTGAAGCGCGTCAGCGCCCGCAAGCGGAACACGTCGTAAAACAAGCATTCGCGTCGCTGCGACCCGAAGGGCGCCGGCGCGCCCTGGAGGTTTCCGTGTCCAATCTGATTACCCCGCGAACCCTGTCTGGGTTCCGCGACTACCTGCCATCGGTCATGCTCGCGCGCGAAGAGGTGCTTCGCCGTGCCCGCGACGTGTACCGCTCTTATGGGTTTACGCCGATCGACACGCCCGCGTGTGAATCGCTCGACGTGTTGCTCGGCAACGGCGGCGAGGAATCCGACAAGCGGATTTACGTTGTCCGCATGGTGGAGAGCAAGAAAGAGGAAATGGGCCTCCGCTTCGACCTGACGGTTCCGTTCGCGCGGTTCAGCGCACAGTACATCAACGAACTCGGAACGCCGTTCAAGCGGTACGCGATGGGTCCGGTGTGGCGCGGCGAGCGCCCGGGTCAAGGCCGCTACCGCGAGTTCTGGCAGTGCGACTTCGACACCATCGGCACCACGTCCAACGCCGCCGACGTTGAGGTGGCGCTCGTCATCAACGACCTGTTCACCGCGATCGGCTTCGATGGGTTCGAGATCCGCATCAACAACCGCATGGTGCTGAACGGGCTGCTCGAACTGAAGGGTGTCGCGGACAAGGCCGTTCCGCTGCTGCGGTCGCTCGACAAGCTACCGAAGATCGGTCGCGAGAAAGTGGCCGAGGAGATGGTGAAGGAAGCGAGCGTGACCGTGGCGCAGGCAGACGCGGTGCTCGACCTCGCGGAGACGACCGGCACGAACGCGGAAGTTCTCGACAAGGTGGAAGCGTTCTTCGCCGGTTCGCCGAACGAGAAAGCCGCGGAAGGCATTCATCGGTTGCGCGAACTGCTCCTTGTAGCGAAGACCGCGGGCGTTCCCGACGGTCGCATCAAGATCGACCTGAGCATCGCGCGCGGTCTCGACTACTACACCGGCACGATTTACGAAACCTTCCTCACCGACCTGCCCGGGATCGGGAGCGTGTGCAGCGGCGGCCGGTACGACAACCTCGCGAGCAAGTACACGAAACAGGTGCTCCCCGGTGTCGGCGCGTCCCTCGGCCTGGATCGCCTGATCGCCGCGATGGAGGAACTGAAACACCCGCTCCTCACGGGACAAACCACACCGGCTCAGGTGCTGGTGGTGAACTTCGACGCGACCCGTCTCGGCGACTACCAGCGCATCGCTCGCGCTCTCCGCGCCGCCGGCGTGAACGTGGAAGTGTACCCGGACGCGAAGAAGATCGGCGTGCAGCTCGGGTACGCGGAGAAACGCGGGTTCAAGCTCGCGGTGATCGCGGGCGACCGCGAGTTCGCCACGGGCGTGTGGAACGTGAAGAACCTCGCGAAGCGCGAGGAAGCCGCCGTGCCGGAAGCGGAGTTGGTAGAACGAATCAAGCAACTCGTTTTGCCCAACGTGCGCTGACATGAAGTCCGACAACCACTACGAGGCGGCGTTCGATGCGTACCTGCGCGAGCGGGGCGCCGCGGTCGTGCCGGTGATGGAATCGCGGCGCAGTTACCTCGATGCCGACGAAGTGAAGTCGCCGGACTTCATCGTCGTCGGGCCGAGCGACGCGAAGCTCATCGTGGACGTGAAGGGCCGTAAGTTCCCCGGTTCCAGTGCGGGCGGCCGACCGCGCAACGTCTGGCACAACTGGTGCGAACTCGAAGACGTGGACAGCCTGCTCCGCTGGGCCGACAAGTTCGGCGAAGGCTTTCGCGGCGTGCTCGCGTTCGTGTACCACCTCGCGATTGCCGTTCAGATGCCCGCCGGCGTTCCCGACCTGTTCGCGTTCCGCGGGCGCAACTACCTGTTCCGCGGTGTGCTCGCCACCGACTACCGTGCGCACATGCGCACGCGAAGCCCGCGCTGGGGCACCGTGCATCTCGCGACCGCGGACTTCCGCGCACTCGTGAAGCCGATCACGCACTTCCTCGCGCCCGCGCCGGACGTGGTAGAATCTCTTTCATGAAACCTCTTCGCATCGGGATCGTTGTCGAGTCCACGCAGTTACCGCTGCGGTCGGCGGTCGAAGCCGCGGCACGAATGGGCGCACGCGGCATTCAGGTGGACGCGGTCCGCGACCTCGCACCGGACGCGCTCGGCGAAACCGGTCGGCGCGAGTTCCGTAACCTGCTCCGCTCATTCGACCTCGAACTCGCTGCCCTGAACGTGCCGGTGCGCCGCGGGCTGGACGTGGCCGCCGACCTGCAACAGCGCCTCGAACGCGTGCGGAAGGCGATGCAACTCGCGTTCGACCTCGGCGCGCGCCGCGTGGTGGTCGCGTGCCCGAAACTGCCCGACGACGAAGCGACGCCCCGCGCACTTCTGATGCGCGAGTCACTGCTCTCGCTCGGTAGCTACGGCGATCGCATCGGGTGTGTCGTCGCGCTGGAGGTCGGCTTCGACCCCGCCGAGAAGGTGAAGGAGTATCTCGCGACGTTCGACGTGGGCAGTTTGAAAGTGACGTTCGACCCCGCGAACTTTCTCCTTCATGGGCACGATCCGCTCGCGAACCTGATGCCGCTCGAAGGGTTGGTGGCGCATGTCCACGCCCGCGACGCGCGCTCGGCGGGTGTGAGTCGCGGGCTGCAGGAAGTGCCGCTCGGGGCCGGCGACATCGACTGGATGGCGCTGACCGCGACGCTGCAAGTCTTGGAGTTCGACGGGTTCCTCGCGGTCGAGCGCGAGCAGGGCGAGAACAAACTCGCCGACGTGACTGCGGGGGTGAAGTTCCTCAAGCGATTCGCGCTGCCCACATGACAAATGTAGGGTGGGTCAAGGCTTTGCGCAGGCCCACCAGCGTGAGTTGAAGTTACGAGGTCCATCGTTCTGGTATCGCTGTGGTGGGCCTGCGCAAAGTCTTGACCCACCCTACAAACCCTACCTCTTCGCCACGTCCACGAACGCCCGCAGCGACGGCGGGCGGAACCGCTGCTTGTGCCACACGGCGCACAGCGTACGCGTCGGGGCCGGTTTGCCGAGCGGCCGGTACACGCACTGCTTGCCCGTATCTGCGGTCGCAGCCATCTCCGGCACGATCGACACGCCCTGATTCGCCGCGACCATCGCCAACAGCGTGACGATCTGTTCCCCGCGACACACCACACGCGGTTCCACGCCGCCGCGGTGACAGAAGCTCAACACCTGATCGCCGAAGCAGTGCATGTCGTCGAGCAGGATGAACGGTTCTTCGAGCACATCGGCCAATTTCACTTCGGTCTTGGTCGCGAGCCGGTGCTTCAGAGGCAGCGCCATCACGAGCGGTTCAGTGAACAACTTCTCGACGTGTAACCGTTCGTCGCGAATTGGCATCGCCATGAGCGCGACGTCGAGTTCGCCCGCGAGCAGGTCCGCGAGGAGCCGCTCGGTGAGGTCTTCTTTGAGTTGCAGTTGTACGTTCAGGTGGTCCTTGCGGAACTTGGTGACCGTGCCGGGCAGCAGGAATGGTGCGACGGTGGGAATCGCGCCGACGCGAAGCGAACCGCCTTCGGCAGAGTCGCGGACCGCGCGCTCGGCGTTCTTCACCGCCGCGAGGATCGCCTGCGCGTGACCGAGTAGTTCCTGGCCCGCGTCCGTGAGTACGACCTTCCGCCCCAACCGGTCGAAGAGCCGGCGGTTCAGTCCGTGCGGTTTGCTCTCCAGCCGCATGATCTGCTCGCTGAGCGTCGGCTGGGTTACGCCTTCTCGCTCGGCGGCGCGCGTGAAACTGCCCATTTCGGCCACCGCAACAAAGTACCTGAGCTGGTGAATTTCCATAGCCACTTCCGATGAGCAATCGAATTTGAATCGCCTGTACCAGTTCTATCAGACGGGCCGCTCGCGGGAAAGTAGTCGTCCCGGTGTTGCGGACGGTCCGTGAAGTGGAGAGAATCGGAAATAGCCTCAATCCGCGCTCCCGACCAGCGAAGCGCAGGATGAACTCACCTCCGGGGGTGGCCCATGTCGATCGAAGAAGCCGTCGCGAAGGATCTGGTCGCGGTGCTGTTCGTCACGTTCCTCTTCGGCGGCCTAGCGCTGTGGCTCATCGTGGCAACCGTTACGGAGCAGTGGCGGAAACTCCGCGTGGCCGACCGCAACGCGGCCCTCAAGCAGTCCATGGTCGAACGCGGCTACCGGGCGGACGAGATCGTTCGCGTGCTGAACGTGGCCAGCAACGACGGGCCGTGACGCCCCGCCCGCGTAGACTGTTCGCATGAGCGACAACCCGTTCCGTGAATTGCCCTCTGTAACGAAGGTGCTCGCGGCGCCCGCTCTCGCCGCGGCGCGCGACCGACACCCGCCCGACGCGATCACTGCCACAGCGCGCACAGCACTCGGTGCCATTCGTACGCGGCTCGCCGCCGGTGAAGTGTTTGCCGTGAACGTCGATGCGCTCGCGGCGGAAGTGCTTGCGGCGCTCGAGACGCAAGCCGCGCCCGCGATCCGCCCGGTGATCAACGCGACCGGTGTCGTGCTTCACACCAACCTCGGGCGATCACCCCTTCACGAAGACGCCGCCCGCGCCGCGTATGAAGCCGCTCGCGGGTATCTGAACCTTGAACTCGACCTCAAAACCGGAAAGCGCGCGAGCCGGCAGGGGAACCTGCGCGCGAGTTTGAAATTGCTGACCGGCGCCGAGAGCGCAACCGCCGTGAACAACTGCGCCGCCGCGACCGTGATCGCGCTTCGCACCGTCGCGCAAGGTAAAGAGGTGATCGTTTCGCGCGGGCAGTTGGTCGAGATCGGCGGCAGTTTCCGCATCCCCGACGTGATGGCCGTGAGCGGCGCGACGCTCCGCGAAGTCGGCACCACCAACATCACGCGCCTCAGCGATTACGAGCGCGCAATCACGTCGAACACCGCGGTGCTGATGCGGGTTCACTGCAGTAACTATCGCGTTCGCGGGTACACGCGTTCCGTTGAACTCGCGGAGCTGGTGGGACTCAGCCGCAAGCACAACCTGCTCGTGATCGACGACGCCGGCAGCGGGCAGTTGATTGATCTCACGCCGTTCGGCTTGCCGGGCGAACCATTAATCTCCGCGAGCATCGCGGCCGGCGCGGACCTCGTCCTCTTCAGCGGCGACAAACTCCTCGGCGGTCCACAGTGCGGCGTGATCGCGGGAAAGGCAGCGATCATCGAGAAGATCGAGAAAGACCCACTGATGCGCGCGTTCCGTTTGGACAAGATGACACTCGCCGCGCTCGAAGCGACGTTGCTGCTTTACCGCGACCCAGCGAAGGCGGTTCGCGAAGTGCCCACGCTGCGCATGTTGACGACGCCGCTCGCGGTGTTGAAGCAGCGGAGCGACGCGTTTGCGGCGTGGGTGCGGGCGATTCCCGGTGTGACGGTCGGCGTGTGGGAAGACGAGTCGTTCGTCGGCGGCGGGTCGCTTCCCGATGTGAGCGTTCCGACGATGGTGCTCGGGCTGAGCGCCGAAGGGTTGAGCGAAACGGAACTCGCCGCGCGGCTGCGCACCGGCACGCCCGCGGTGGTCACGCGCGTGCAAGACGGGCGCGTTCTCCTCGATCTGCGATGCGTATTCGAGCGGCAAGAAGCAGAGCTATTGGGTGCCCTCACTCAGGCCGTCAGTTCCGTTTAGCGTCGGACCCGGAGACGCACGTGTTCCCACGGGACGAACGCCGCGTAGCACGCGATCGCGTACAGCGCGAAGTGGCCGACTTCGAGCGTGAATAGTGTGCCTAGGTGGAACACAACGCCCAGCACGAGCGTGACGGTTCGTGTGCGATTTACCACCGCGAGGACGGGGAAGCCGAGTTCCCACACGAGCGTGACCAGCGCCGAAAGCCGGTGTGCCCACACCGGGAGCAGGTCCGCGGCACCGGGGCACAGCGACCACGCGAGATCGCGCGATGCCCAGTACATCGCAAACCCGCTCCGCCACTGCGGGCTGAGAACCTTGTAGTACCCGCTGAAGAAATACAGCACCGCGAGCTGCACGAAGAGCACCTTCACCGGCCAGCCTGGAACGAGCACCGGTCGCGGGTCGGTTTTGCTCCGCACCGACGAGACGCTCCACACCGCGCCCGAACAACTCACCGCGACCATCAGGAACAGCGTGTGCCGCAACCGGTCCCCGCCGTTGTGAAGACCCGGAGAGAAGTTCCACACGGAGACCGCGCACGCCCACGCGAGCAACCCGCTGACAAGCGGGCGCCAGCCGACCAGCAGCGCGACCGCAGACGCGATCCACACACCGAACAGCGCCCGGGTGCCCCATTCCACGGGAAGCCACCGCAGCACGGACCAGTACCCGTGATCGCCGCGGAACCGGCCGTCGTAGAGGCGCAGGCTCGCGACATCGGGCGCGAAGAACGCGGTGAAGTGCGGCAGGTGTTCGACGAAGATATCGACGAGCAGCACGAGCGCGGTCGCGATGCGGAGCGCCGCGACGCGTTCCGCCGGGATGGGTTCAGTCCACCAAGTCCACCGCGACAGCGGCCACGGGAACCACGGTTGCACGCCGACGAGTCGCGCATCGCTCACGGCTTCGCCCCCACGGGAACGTACCGCATCGTCGTCACGTCGAACGCATCCAGCGCGTCCGTATCGGGCCACCATCGCGCGAACGGTCGTTCGGCCACAGCACGCGGCGCGTCGAGGTGCTCACCTGGCTTCGGCGTGCTGATATAGCGGTGCTTGAGGATTACTGCGCGCGACCGGTCGCGGTGCGAGTTCGCCGCGAGATACTCCTTCAACCGCCAGCCGAGCCACGCGCGAATCTCGTTCTGCGAAGCGCGCACGATGTCGGGGAGATTGGCCCAGTGTTCCGGGTGCTCCGCGACCGCTTCCGGCGCTGCGTGCCACACCGCCGCGACGAACTGCGATTCAAAGTGAAAGTGCCGGTTGTAAAAGAGCGGTGTGCGGAACGGCGGGTTCGCGTAGTCGCGCGGCTCGTATTGTGACAGCATGGTGTCACTGGTGTCATCGACCCACTGGAATTCGGTTGCGACGAACACCGAGTACGGCGGCGTGCCCGGCGCGAACAGGGACCACCCCTGTTCCTGCCCGGATGTTTCTCCCCAGAATTCGAGTGCTCGGCCGGCGCGGTCCGCGGTCCGCTGAAGCGGCTCGAACGTGGTGAATGTGCCTTTCTTCTGGTACGCGTTAACTGGCGGTTCGAGTGGAGGCCAGGCTGGGCGCAGTGGCACGAAAACGACAAGGTTCGCGGCTGGGAGGAAAACGAGTTGCCACGTGGCAAACAAACCCACCAGCACGGCAAGGCCGCGCTGGGCACGTGACGGCGGTGGGTTGTGTTCGCTCATTGGCAGTCAATCCAGGCACTTTTCTGAAGGTTAGCACAGCTTCGCGCCGATGGCGGCGCTCAACTCCGTTTAGCGTTCGACTCGCAGGGGCGTAAACTGTAAGTACAAGACCTCGCCCACCCACGGACGATCTCGATGCAAGTATCACCTTCGACTGCTGCGGAATACCAGGCCGCGCTTACCGGCGCGGCGCTCTTCGACACGTCGGCGGTCGCGAAGCTCGTGCTGACCGGACCGGACGCTCCGATGTTTCTCGGTAACCTCAGCACCAACGATACGAAGGCGCTTCCGCTCGGCGGCGGGTGCGAAGCGTACTTCTGCGACGCCCGCGCGAAGGTGAAGTTCCAGAGCTGGATTTACCACATCCGCCTGAGCGACGCGCGCCACGCGATGTGGGTCGAAACCACGCCCGGCCGCAACACGGAACTTGTGCAGTACCTCGACCGCTACCTCATCTCGGAGCAGGTCGAAATCGCCGACCGCACGAGCGACTTCGCGCAGTTCCATCTCGCCGGGCCGAACGCGGCAACGGTACTCGGCGCCGCCCTTGGCGAAGCGGTCCCGGAGTTGCACGAGTTCGCGCACATGGAACGGACTTTCGCGCGCGATGGGACGTGTTCTCTTCGGCGCCGCGATCAACTCGGCGTAACCGGTTTCGACATCGTGTGCCGAACCGATGTCGCCGCCGGCGTGCGGCGCATGCTGACCGCCGCCGGTGCGGTGTCTGCCGGCGCGGACACGTTCGAGACGCTCCGCATCGAAGCCGGAACGCCGGTGTTCGGGAAGGACATCGACGACAACCGGTTCGTGATGGAAGTGGGCTTTGCGCCGCGCGCGGTGAGTTACGCGAAGGGGTGCTACTTGGGGCAAGAGCCGATCGTGATGGCCCGCGACCGCGCCGGGCACGTGAACCGCGCATTTCTCGGGCTGAAGGTACTGCACGGCGGGCCGCTGACGGTTGGGGCGAAGGTGTTCCGCGACGGGCAGGAGGTGGGTGTTGTGACATCGAGCTGTCACTCGCCGCGGCTCGGCGCGCCGGTGGCGCTCGCGTACCTCAAGTGGAAGCACCAGGAGCCGGGCACGCAAATGGAAGCCGAGACGCCCGAGGGAAAGCATGCCGTGGAAGTGCTGGGCCTTCCGCCGGTGAAGAGCTAATTCGGTCTGTCACGCGCCTGCGGCATTCATTACTTCCGGCCACGACCACACCGCGATCGTCGAACCGTGCTCGTGGTGGCCGGTACTGTACCCGACAGCCACCGCACGGCCGTCGGGCGCGAACTCGACCTGACCGCCGCGCCACGCCTGATCTTCCAGGACAGCGCGCACGAACCCCAACGACTTCCCATTTGACACGTCCCAGAATCCGACCCACCCGCTTTGCGTTTCGGCGGTGACCGCGTGCCGCCCGTCCGGGGTGTACACAAAGGTTGTTGGCTGGTGCCAGTCGGGAACTTTCAGGTCGACCGTCGGGCCGCCCGCGAGCGGAATGTGTCGGAACACAGTGCGGGACGGGTGATACGATTGACGCCGGACCAGCGCCGCCGATCCGTCGGGCGACAGTACGAATTCGGTGGGCGCGGCGTACCCGCTCGGCAAATCAGCGAAGGTATCGCCGCGAACCATTTCCGAGGTGCCTCGCACCACGTCCACCACTTTCACGTCGCCGTTGAACGCGGCCCCCAGCAGGCGCCCGTCGGGCGCGTACCGCAAGATTTGGAATCCTTCCAGTCCGCTGTGTCGCGCGTACTGAGGCCGGTTGGCGGTGAGGTCGGCGGTGAACGTCTGCTGGTACGACAGCAGCGTGAGGCGCGACCCGTCCGGCGCGAGCGCGACCCGGCCCCACGGTTGCCGCGCGTTGAGTACCCGTTCGACGTCGCCCTCTGTGTCGCGCCACCGGTACACCGCGCCGTCGCTCATTGCGAGCAGCGTGCCGTCCGCGCCCGTCACCATCGCGACGATGTGGGTGCCGAGTTTCCGTTTCCCGGTCGCGGCAGAGCCGTCGGCGCGGTCCACCGTGCGGACCGTCCCGGACAGGTCCGGCCCGATCAGCCGGCCGTCTGGGGTGAAGCAGAACCGTGCGAGGTACGCGGACCACTCGCCGAACTGCCCGAACCCGCCGGCCACGGCGCCGCCGTCGGCGTTCCGGTCGAAGCACGGTCCGCACGTGTTGCCCATCCACCCGAGCGATTCCGGTGAGCCGATTGCCCCACACCGGCACACCGCGATGAACCGCTCGTCGTCTTTCGCGCCGCGCACGCCGAGTACCGCCTCCGGGTAGACGTGCCACCACGGGGGTAGCCCACGCAGTTCCACCTCGCCGCGTAACTCACCGCGCCCGTAGCCGCGCCTGGATCTGCGGGTGCGGCCGATGATGCGGACATGTTTGCGCCCGGCCGGGTCGGTCCACCACGCCGCGATCACCTCGGGTATCGTGCGCCCACCGTTGCACGACCGGCGGCGGCCTTCGCGTTCTTTCCCCAATACGTCTTGGGCAAACCGCCCCCAAAAGGCCGCGTCGCGCGCCATCTGGTTCGGTTGATCCCGGTTCTCGCGGTTCGCGGCCTTCATCGCCTTACCGAGCGTGCCCGCCAGTTCGCCCTCGTTGGGGCCGATCAGGCGCGCGTCAAAGATCGCCATGTGAACTCCTTCCGTCTTGATGCGCTTCGCAATGATAACCGATGGTGGCGCGATTCGCCGCGCTCGGTGGAACTGAAAGTGCCCGCGTGTACTCTCACCTCTGGTGCTGGATATTGGCGAGCGGGGGGCGTCAGCCCCTGATGCTTTGCGATGCGAGCCGCGCTGGAACCCATCAGGGGCTGACGCCCCCCGCTCGCCGCGCTGCCTTGCTGAAGGGTAACTCATGTCGGAACACGTTGCGCTGTTCGCGGCCGGGTTGCTGGTGCTCGCGGCCGGCGCGGGGTGCCTGGTGACCGGCGCGGCGCGGCTCGACCGGGCCACCGGGCGCAGTGCGTTCGCGGTCGGGATCGTCGCGGTCGGGTTCGGGCCGTGCGTCGCGGGCCTCGCGTTCGATTTGACCTGCGTACTCCGTCCGGCTCCGCCACGGGAGGCGGAACTGATGGTCGCGACCGCCCTCGGAACCGTGGTCGGGAGTAACATCGCGAGCGTCTTGCTCGTCCTCGGTGCGGCGGCACTCGTGCGCCCGGTCGCGTCGTCGGCGCGACTCTTCAGCACCGCGATTCCGCTGACGTTCGTGGCGACGATACTGTTCTGGTTCCTCGCGGCCGACACCACCATTTCGCGCATCGACGCGGGCGTACTCCTCGCGGCGTTCGTTGGCGTGCTGGTGCTGTTGGTGCGCGACGCGCGCCGAGAATCGGACGCGGGGAAGGCGGAATTCGCGGCGTGGGTTCCCGAGCAAACGTCACTGTGGGTCGCGGGTCTGCTCGCGCTCGCGGGTCTGTGTGCGATTGTCGTGGGTGCGTGGCTCGCCGCCGGGGAACTGCTCGGCGCGCGAACCGCGCTGCGATTACGCGTGCAGGTGATGAGTATTACCGTCGTCGCGTTCGGAACAACGCTCCCCGCGCTGGTCGCGGCGCTCGTCGCGGCGCGCCGCGGGCGCTCGGACCTCGTTCTCGGGCTTGCGGTCGGACCAGCGCTCGTTAACTTGCTGCTGGTCGCCGGTGCGGTCGCGACGGTGCAGCCAATCACGATCACGGAACACGCGATCCTGAACGAGATCCCGGCGATGGCCGTGTGTTCGCTCCTGCTGCTGCCCGCACTCCTGAACGGGAAGGTGCCGCGCTGGGAAGGTGCCCTGCTCGTCGTGGCCTACGCGGGCTTCATCGCGTGGCAGGTGACGCGGGTAGCACCGCCGGGGAGGTAACCGGCTCTTCTGCCTTCGCGGTGTCTTCGTCGAGATGTTTCACGCCTAAGAGCCATAGCACGGCCCCGACCGCGATCATCGTCGTCGTGATGGTGAACGCGAACTGGAGGCTGGTCGAATCGGCAACGGTCCCAATTAGGGGCGGCGAGATAACGTCGCCGAGCGCGTGGATAACGAGCACGTTGATGGCGAACGCGGTGCCACGGATGTCGGACTTCACCACATTTGCGAGGATCGTGTTCCCCGGCCCCGTGTACAGGAACAAGCCGAAGATCGCCAGGAAGGCGAACACCCACGAGAATGGGAGCGGCGTGAAGAGAATGCCGAGAAAGCACGGGATCGCGAACACGGCTCCGCCGGCGCTGACCAGGAAATACGCCCCGCGCACACCGCTTTTTCGGAGCTTCTCCCCAAGCCACGCGCCGGCAACCGTCGCGGCGATTCCGCCGATCACCAGGATCCCGCCGAAAATGATGCTGAGGCCGCCCGCACTCGGCGAGGTCGGCGTTACGGCTGCGTTGAAAACCTTGTCCGCGTAGTGTTTGGCACTCGCTCCCAGTGCCTCGGTCAACGCACTCTTCATCTCAGGGTAGGTGCGCTCGGTGCCGTCGGCGAGCGGGCGCAACTTGTGTACCTCGTCGGCCGGTAACTTCCCTTCGAGTTTTGTGATCGCCGCGGGTGTTATCTCGAACCGTGCTTCACGTTGGAAGAAGTACGCGGGCACCCACGCGGCCACGCCGCCCATCACGAAGGTGATCGCGGTCATCCCGGTGCAGCACAGCGCGAACGACCGGTTACGCGCGAGCGATTTCAGCACGGTCAAGTACGACGGGTGCGATTCACCCGTTGTGTTCGTCGGTCGCGGAAGCTCTTTTCGCGTGAAGCACACCGCGCCGAGAATCAGACCGGAGAAGGTGAACCAAAACGCAGGGCGCCAGTCGCCGGTGAGCATCGAGATCAACCCACCGATGCCGAACCCCAAGGCACTCCCAATGGGGATCGCGACGTTGAACGCGGCCAACACCGGTCCCCGCTGTTGGGGTGGGTACGCGTCCGAGAGCATGGCCGAGGCGACCGGGGCGTATGCCGCTTCGCCGACTCCAACCAAACAGCGTGTCGCGAACAGCATCCAGTACCCGGTGGCGAGACCGGACGCACCGCTCGCGAGGCTCCACACGGTTACCCCGACGCCGAGAATCACCCACCGCCGCGTGCCTCGCCCGTCCAGCCACCCGAACACGGGCGAGAACAGCATGTAGGTGACCATGAACGCGCTGGTCAGTAGACCGAGCTTGAACTTGCCGTCCAGATCGCCAGGTTGGATGATCGTTCCGTCGTCCTCAAGGAGAGCGAGAACTGCCGAGAGTACTTGCCGGTCGATGTAGTTGAACAGGTTAATCGCGAGTAGCACCATGAGCGCCGACCGCACGCCAGGCACCGCTTTGCTCGGTCCGCTTGAATCGGTCGCGCTTCCGATGTGCATCGACGGCTCCACAAATGCGAACTCCCCTCGCCATCGGGCGCGGGGAGTTCAACATAGGGCGCGCGAAAAGACAACCCACCCCCGACCCCTCCCTGCAGGGAGGGGAGAAAGAATTTGCGCACGATGTTCGCGGTTCGTCGAGTGTTTTGCTCCCCTTACCTGTAGGGAGGGGTCGGGGGTGGGTTTCTTCACCTTACTTCTGGCCCGGCCGGTAGCCCGCGTTTACGATCGGCGCCGGAGCGGGGAGCGTGCGTCCTTGCCACGTCGGCTGGACCGCCGCGCCTTGCGTGCCGCGTGGTGGCATCATCACCGCGCCGGCGCCGGCTGGTGGCGTCATCATCGATGGCGCTGGCGGGATGAACGCCGGTTGCGCGGAGGAGCCGGGCGCACAGCCCGAACCCGACGCGCAACTGAACATCCCCCGAATTGAGGTGACGTACGGGGCCGGTTGCAACCGCGGCAGTTCGGTCTTCGACGGGTGGTAGCACAGCCAGGCCTTCAGCCGGTCCCAGTTCACACCGCTGCGAACGGTTCCGCATGTGGTTGGCCCGCACTGACCGTTCACGCTGCCCACACCGGTCGGCAGTGGCGGCACCGCGTAGCCGGTCGTCGCGTAGCTCGTCTCGCTTGCGACGACCGGGCTGCGCACCGGCGACCACGTGGTGTGCGAGAACACTCGCGATCCGCTCGTGCCCCACGAGCCGCCCGCCGGCGCGACCAGGTTCCCGTTCTGCAACATCGGGGACGGGACGACCGGCACGGTCGGCGCGAGAGCACCTTCCTGGGCAAGCCCTGGTGCAACCGCACACAACCCCACCACCGCCGCGATGTAAAACCGCTTCATTGTCCCGCCTCCGTGCGGACGAACGTGATTCGACACCTCGGAGGTTCGACCGGGGGATGGCGGGTTGTGTAGAGTTGAAGGGTTGCGCGGAACGGAAGAGGAGATGCGCGCCCGGCGCAACCGGCACAGCTTACCAATCGGAGCTGTCGAAGCCTGGGAGCGAGGGCTGAGTGGTGACGCGCTTCGGCGCGGCACGCTTGACGCGCGCCGCGGTGCGGTTCTCAGCGTTCGGCCGGCGCGAAAGGTAAATCGTCTTTGCGGACACGTCCTGTTTCGCGGTGATTACCTCAGTGGCCGGGTTCAGCGCGACCAACGCCTCCCGTCCGGCCACGGCCGCCAGTTCCGGCTTGTTGCACTCCTTGCTCAGGTGTAGTTGAACGAGGTGGCTGGGGAACCCTTCGCCAGACCGGCCCGCGATGGTCGCGGTCAGTTCCGCGGCCTGCTTGTTCGAGAGGTGACCCATGTCGCCGAGGACGCGATCGACGAGGAACCGCGGACGCGGACTCGCACGCTCCATCAGTTCGTCGTGGTTGTATTCCAGCGCGAGCACGTCCACGCCCGCGAACGCGGTGATCAGTTCCGGCGAACTGCACCCGAGGTCGGCCGCGTACCCGATTGACCAAGCGGGCGCCGGTTGCAGTTCGTCGAGACCATCGATGCGGAACGCGTAGGTGGGAACCGAGTCGTGCGACACGCGAATTGGCCGGCAGGTGAGGTTCTTCGTGAGTTCGATCTCGCGCCCGTCGGCGTACTCGCGCGTCAGCCCGGCGGCGTTGAACGTGGCGAACGACGCGGCACGTTCCATGTACGCGTAGTGTTTCGGGTGTGCGTACATCGGGATGCGCCGTGCGCGGAGTTCCGCAAGCGTGGCGTCTTTCCAGTGGTCCGTGTGCGTGTGCGTGAGGACGACGGCCGAGATGCGCTCCCACGTCGCGCCAATCGATTGGAACCGTGCGGTAAGCAGTCGCGGGTGCAACCCGCAGTCGATGAGCAGGCCGAAGCCGTCGAGTTCAAGCAGGCTTGCGTTCCCGCCGCTGCCGCTGGCGAGCACTGTAAACCGGGCCGTCATCGGGTGGTGTTCCCCACGGTAAACTTCCCTCGTCACGCGAGGCATGACGTAAGTTAAATCGCTTGTGAAGGTAAGTTGTACCCGCGACCGGACCGCGTTGGAAGGGCGGTAGCCGGGGCAGCCCCAAGTCGTAAAGTCTCAAGTCGAAGACTTTCGATCGCGGATGTCTTCGACTTGAGACTTGCGACTTTACGACTTGGGACGGAAGAAAGCAGTTGGTATTGTGAGAGATGCCCCAAACCGCGACCGACGAGGCCCACAATGGCCGAGCAAAAACTGATCCTGGTGGTGGACGACGACCGCGAACTGGTGGACGCCATGCGCGCGGTTCTGGAGCGCCAGGGGTTCAAGGTGATTCAGGCGCACGACGGGCACCAGGGCAAGCAGGCAATCTATAACGCGCGCCCCGATCTCGTGATCCTCGACATGATGATGCCGCGCATGGGCGGCTACCCGGTCCTCGAACACTTCAAGGACAAGGGCGACGCGCCGCCGATCATCATGGTGACCGCCAACGAGGGGAGCCGGCACAAGGTCTACGCGGAATACCTCGGCGTCATCGATTACATCCGCAAGCCGTTCGCGATGGAGCGCCTGCTCGACACCGTGAACAAGGCTCTCGGCACCGCGAAGCCGAAAGAAGAAGAGAAGAAGGCTGACGAGAAGCCGAAAGAGTGAATCAGTGTGGTCCGCGAGCGATCTTGCCTGAACCGCGCGCGGACCACACCCAAGCACGCCACAAGTCTCGCGACATCTGGTCATTTCGCCGGGTCGTAGCGGAACGCGAAGAACTTGTCGCTCACCTTCCCGACAAGGCAGTCGTGGTGTGAGTCGTAGCAGAGTTGCATCCACCCCATCCAGCTCTTGTGCGGCGGAATCTCGTTCGCCGGCTTCACCTCGCTCCAAACATCCTTCTTCGGGTCATACGCGAACATCCCCGACGGTTGTTCGTTCTTGTTGAACACCGCCACCGTGAAGAAGAGATCGCGATTCGTGTCGTGCGCGAGGTGTGTGGTGTACAGGGCGGTAGGCGCATCGGCGAGGCGCTTCACGGTCTCCGTCTTTGGGTCGAACGCGAACACTTCGCGAAACTCCAGCGCCTTGCCCTGCTGCCATGCATCGAGCCGGCCGCCGCCAGCGATCAGCATCCGGTTGCGCGGTGCGTCGTAGAAGATCGTCCGGCCCATCGCGGTGCGCACCGGCGGGCTGTTCTTCGCCTTCCGCCACGTGTTCTTTTCCACGTCGAGCAGCCACAGTTGCCCGTTCGTGCCGGTGTACACCAAACACTTGATATCGGGGCAGTACGCCATGCCGTCGTCGAGGCGGTTGGGCGGGCAGCCGTCGGCCTTGATGCGCGTCCATTTGTTCGTCTTGAGGTCGAGCTTCCACGCGCCGTCGCATTCGTCGTGACCGACGAGCTTACCGTTCTTGTCGATAACGGTCTGGTTCGCGCCGTTGCAGATGAAGACGGCTTTTAGTTCGGGCACGTACTCGAAGGTGTGGTAGACGTGTCGCGGGCACGGGGTCGGTTCGGTATCGTTTTCCGGCAGTGCGAGTGTGCGGTAACCGCCGCCCTTCGGTTCCATCTTCGTCCAGTTGTCGATCTTGATCGGGGTGAGTTTCCCGGTCGCGGGGTCGAGACCGAACAGACAGTTGCCGTAGATGGTTTGCCCGCCGTGCTTCTTGTCCAGCCACCGGTCGTAGAGGAGAACGCGTTTGCCGTCGGGGTCGTAGACGAGTTTGTTCCACCCCTGGCGCGCGAACTGTCCCTTGTCATCCTTCGCGCCGGGCGGTTGTTCGGTGGTGTACTTGATCTCCACGAACGTGTTCGCGGGAAGGTCTTTGAGATCCGCCGCGTGGGTCGCTGTCGCGAAGCCGAGAAGCACGAGCAAACTGCACTGCCTCATGATCCTTCCCCTTGTTTCGCGATCAACGGATGATCCTCCGGTCGCTCACGCTCCCGGCTCGCCACAAGAACACTATTTGCCCATCATCGCGAAGGCGACCAACCCCATCCCGACCATCGTCAGCACGAGCGCGCCGAAGATCAACGTGCGCAACAAACCGTACATCGCCCGCAGCGAACCGAGCGCGTTCATCATGTGCCAGATGTCTTCGTTCTTCGTTTCGACGACCTTGCGGAACGACGTGGCCGCGCCGCTGGTCCAGAACCCGATGCACAGACACAACAGCGCCGCGGCCCCCAGGCCGATCGCCGCGCCGTAGTTGCCGCCCGAGTTCGTGACCTGCGCGGTGGTCAGCGCAGCCAGCACCGCGAACCCCAATCCCACCAACAGCATGAGGCTCGATGTGACCCGCATCGCGTCCGCGAGCGCGGAAATCTCGCGGTTGTGTTCGTCGCTGAACTCATACTGCTCGGACTTGAATCCTTTGATCGGCGGCAGATCGGGCGCGGGGCTGGACATGACGTTCTCCGTTTAGCCGCGACTCGAAGAGGAGCGTTCGCGTAGCCGAATTGTACCCTACCCGCGGCGCGACGGGTACAATTGGGCTTCCTCACTCTCCCTTTAGGTTCGCATCCCGACGGAGTTTATTCATGCGCAATCTACTGCTCACGGCTCTCGCCATCTTCGCGATTGTCGCGCCTTCGCGCGCCGCGGACGAACCGCCGGCGTGGGTGAAGCCCATGAAGGAGGTGCGAGGCAAGTTCAACGGGAAGTCGGGCACGCTCTCGCTGTTCGGCGATTCCATCACGGTGTCGAAGGCGTTCTGGGCTCCGCTCGCGTTCGCACCCAAAGACCTGCCGCCCGAAATTGCGAAGTCGCTCGGCCCTGTCAAGAAGCACATGCTCGACGACTGTTGGAGCAAGTGGCGCGGCGGCGACTACGGCAGCGAGAGCGGGCAGACCGCACAGTGGGCCGAGAAGAACATCGACGCGTGGCTCACGAAGCTCAACCCGGAGTGCGCGGTGATCATGTTCGGCACCAACGATGTGACCCGCACCGACACGGAGACCTACACGAAACAGATGCGCGCGGTGGTTGAGAAGTGTCTGAAGAACGGCACGGTCGTGATTCTCACCACGATTCCGCCGCGGGCTGGTCAGGAGAAGAAGTGCGAAGCGTTCGCGGAGGCAACGCGGAAGATCGCGACCGACCTGAAGGTGCCGCTCATCGACTATCACGCGGAGGTTCTGAAGCGGCGGCCTACCGACTGGAACGGCGCGGATGCAAAGTTCAAGGAGTTCGCGAAGGACGTGTATCAGGTACCGACGCTGATCGCGGGCGATGGCGTTCACCCGAGCTACCCGGCGAAGTTGTCGGACTACTCCGCCGACGCGCTCAAGAGCAACGGCTACCAGTTACGCAGCGTGCTGACGCTGCACGCTTACGCCGATGTGGTGCGCCTTGTGCTGACCGCGAAATAAAACGTTCGGCAGGTGTAAGGATCCCTGTAGGGGGGTCAGTGAGCCCGGCTACAGGGATCCTTACACCTGCCGAACGCCAAAAACAAAGCCGCTGTCCTACCGCGGGCGCACCCCGCCGGCGGGCTGCACGGTCTGCGACACGCGCGGAGCGGGCGCGTACCCGGCGACACCCGGCACCGTCGGAACGAGCGGCTCGATGCGAACATCGTCGAAGTACGCGATCCCCTCGCCGGTGAGCGCCATCGTCAGCGCGATCTGACCGCTCTGCGGTACGCGCCGGTACAGATGGAACTGCTTCCACGTGCCCGCCGTGTTCGTGAGCCGCACCGCGAGCGGTTCGCCGCACACGTCGTCGTAGAACAGCACCCCGTCGGAAGTCAGTGTGACGGCGCCAGGAATCTTGATCCACCCGCTGACGCGAACCAGCGTGCCCGGCGGCAACTTCACCGGCGGGCTTTCCACCGCAAGAAAGGTGCGCTCTAACGGGCGCGTACTCTGCTCTACCGGCTTGCCGTCGGCCGCGACATCGCCGCGCCGCCGCACTTCGAGTTTCAGCACCCCGCGCCCCATTTCCGGCGCCGGCGGGATGTACCCGTCGTCGGGGTACGCGATCGGCCGACTCGGACGAAAAATCTTCGGCCCCAGGAACGGCTCTTTCTTTGGCACGGTCTTGTCTTCCAACTTGTCCGACGGGACGACACCGGCGGCCACGTTCACGCGGTCGAGCGTGCCGAACCGGGCACTCCAGCCGGGGATCGCACTCACGGGATACCCCTGTGTGGGAATCTCCGCGCCGCCCGCCGGCTCGAACGATCCGCCCGGCAGTACCGTGTTCGACGGCTCGCACGACTGAATTTCGCGGAACAACTCCCAGTGCTTCGGCAGGCTGAAGTAGCTCACCGCGAACGGGCTGGCGCTCGGCGTGTCAAGGGTCGCCACTGCCTGGTTCCAGTGATCCCGCATTACCACGCGAAGGGGCCGTAGCGCGCGGTGCGCGTCGGCGAACGCCTTGTCGTAGAGTTCCGCGGCGAAATTGCGCCGGGCGTCCTCGTGGAACTTCACCGCCTGCTTGAACAGGTTGTCCGCGTCGCGCACTTGCACACCCTGTTGCGCGAGCCGCGCATGCACGGTGTACGTCTTCTCGTACTCTTCCGCGGCCAAGTCCATCGCCCACCGCGCCGCAACGCGCCCGTACTTGCGGTTGTAGTCTTGCCACCACACTAAAAGCCCGTTCTGGGACAGGTCGTTGGTGAACACGATCGGGGTGACGAGGTCGAACTCGCGAATCGTGAGTTCGGTCCCGCCGGTCACCTTGCGGGCGTCGTTGCGCAGGCACTCGACGCCGGCTGGGGAGATTCGCCATGGGTCCGCGCCATCGGCCACCAACGGCACGGTCACGACGAGCGACGAAACCGCGCCCTGATCGGGAACGTACTGGGTGCCGCTGCCGAGCCAGATGGGGAGCAGCAGCGATCCGCGGCTCCCGCGCAACAGCGCGGCCTTCACGTTCGGGTGGCTCGTGTTGAGCCATTGCGGGCGCTCGCGCTGCGGGGCGAGCAGCACCGGCGCGAGCATCTCCAGTTCGGAGTTCAGAATCGCCATACCCTGAAGCCGGTCGCGCCCGTGGTGGCTGTCCGCGAGGAACTGGTCCGACCAGAACCCCAGCCCGCGACACCCACACGCGACGCTGATGTAGGCGAGCAGTCTGACCTGTTCCGGGTGCGGACCAATGGGGTCCGCGAACTTGCCCGCGTCCTTCGTGCCGGCCACACTCGCGACGTACCAGTCCGGCGCGTGGTTCTGCACCCACGTCCAGAACACGGCGCGTTCCGAACTGAGCGCCTTACGCTGGGTCATCCAGTCGCGGTAACTGGTGAGTTCGAGGCTGGAGAACAGCGGCCAGCGGTGCGCGCCGACCGCGTCGAGGAATGACGAGTACCCCTGGAACCCGTCCCACACGTCGGCGCTGAACGGGCGTTTCGCGTCGAACTTGCGGATGTATCGCGTGGTGCGCTCGACCGCATCGGTCTGCTCCGCGAGGCGCCCGCCGCCCATGTCCCAGAACAGCACATCAGCGCTGGAGAACTTGCGGTAGTAACCGTCGAGCGCGACCTCGGCGGCGCGGGTCGCGGTCGGGTCCGTGATGGTCGGCGGCGGCGCGAGCGGCGCCGACGGCACCACCAACATGCCGTCGCGGTTGGCCTCGGCGAGTACCTCGGCGTCCACGTCCGCGGGCACCCAGAGCGTGTCGAACCCGGCCTGACGCAGCACGTGCAGCGGCGCGCCCGTGTGCCGCACGGCGCGGAAGAAGAACGGCTTCCCGTCCACGAACAGTTGCCCGCCCTCTTGCTTGGCGAGGCGCCCTCGCGGCCCGCTGGCCGGGTCGCCCAGTTTCGGGTTCTTGACCGGCACGCCCGGACCCTTCGCGTCGTCGGGCACCTTCACCGGCCCGATGTCGAGGTCGTCGATCCAGACGTCCGCGGTGCCCGGCCCGGTGTACAGGTTCAGCACGAGCCGGTCGACGTAAGCGCCGGTGCTGTTCACGGCGCGACCGATCTTGGTTTGCAGCGCCGGCAGGTGCTTGCCGACGAGTCCCGGCATGTCGGTGAGTGTGAGTTTCTGCCACGTCCGCGCCTTGCCGTAGGTGTCGCCGACGACGAGCATCGTGAGCGGCGATTCGGGCCGCGCCGGGTCGGGTTCCTTCGGGAACACGACGCGAGCCCGCAACTGCACGCCGGTCTTCGTCGCCTTCACCCACACGCCGGCCGAGAGTGCCGGCGTGATCGGCGCCGGTGGTGTGTCGTAGTGGTAGTGGATGAACGCGGCGTCGCCGGCCGCGAGGTCGGAAGTCAGTTTGAAGTGTTCGCTGGTCGGCTGGCTCTTGAACGACTGGTCGGAGATGTCGTGTTCCTTCTCCTCGACCTTCACGTTCGCGTCGCCACGGAGGAGAACCGTGTTCTTGCCGCCGAAGCCAAACCGGTGGATCGTATCGCCGCGGACCGGTACGAGGGCGAACGCGCCGCCAAGAACGACCAGCACGGCGACCATGATCGCGTATCGGCGCGTCGGCTTCGGCATTTGGAGCGACCCTAATCGGTACGGAACACGGGCCGATGCGTATACCCCACGGGGACGGGTGACGGAAGGCCAACCCGTTTGAAGAAGGGGAGAAGGGGAGAAGGGGAGACAAGACAACGCGTGGCTTCCGGGCTTGACACCTTGTCTCCCCTTCTCCCCTTCTCCCCTTGCTCCCCTTCTCCCCTTCTCCCCTTCTCCCCTTCTCCCCTTCTCCCCTTCTCCCCTTCTTCTTCTTGGCGTGAACCGGTGGGCGGCGACCCGTCCTTCCGCTACTCTGCCCGCGACGGGTTCCACCGTTGCGCCTCCCAACTCTCGAAGGAGTTCCCCATGTTCCGACTGCTCGCGGGCAGTTTCGCTCTGACCCTCGTCACCCTCGGCGCTGGTGCCCAAGACAAAAAAGACCCGAAGGAAAAGGACAAGGCGACCGCGTGGGTCCGCGAGTCCAACGGAGTCGATCTCAAATTCGAGTTTGGCAAGGACACCGTCACGTTCCACGTCACCGCCGGCGGCAACGGCGTTGTCATCAAGGCCAAGTTGACGAAGGAGAAGGACGTGGTGACGGCCGAGTTCACGGAGATCGTGGAGAAGGGCGACTTCCCCAACAAGCTGAAGAAGGGCGACAAGATTAGCTTTAAGTGGGTCGAGAAAGGCACCACCGCCACCCTCTCCGAATTCAAGGGCGATGGCGCGGATGAGGCCAAGGACATCGTCGAAGGCGAGTACAAGAAGAAGTGATTCGGCACCGCGCGTAGCGTAGGCCCCTCCGGGGCCTACGCTAAAAAGAGGGCGCAAGGTCTAACGTCTTCACCACGAGCGACTACACGTTGACCTTCTCGAACGGCTTCACCTTCACGGGCTTGACCACCAATCCACCGCGGATCGCGGAGGCCGACACCCACACACGCTTTGCCACGCCGTCCACAATGCAGAGCACTTTCTGCAGGTTCGGCTTGAACTTCCGGCGGCTGGTGCCGAGGATCTTCTTGCCGACGCCGCCGAGGTACTTCGCCTTACCGCGGTACTTCTTGCGGTTCCCGTAGACCGCTTTCTTGCCAGTAAATACGCACGTCTTGGCCATGACCGTGAATCTCGTGACATAACCCCGGTAGTCCGGGGCAGACGCAATATCGAAAATCTTACTATAGCGAGCGCCGGTGCGGTGGCAAGGATTGCGCTGCCGCTGTATATCTGCTCGCACCCCGAGGTCCGCGGAGCCGTTATGCCCGAATCCGAATCGCCCCAGGTCCGACGCGACCGGCACAGCGCGCTCGGCGCCGCCGGGATCGTGTGCCTCGCGCTGCCCACGCTGGCGGTTCTCGTGGCCGATTTGCCGCCCGAAACGCGCGGCGCGAACGTGCTGTGGTTCGTCGGGACCGCGATTGGTTCGGCGCTGTTGCCTTTCGTCTACTGGTCGCCGTACCGGGCGCTCGGGTTCGTGCCGCTCGTGGCGCTGGCGTGGCTCGCCGCAGTCGGTCATGGCGCATATTGGGCCGAGTGGCACGGTTGGGCGCACGGCATTCCTCTCGGTTTCGTCGTTGGCGCGCTCGCACGCGGGCGGCGTGGCGAAGACCCGTGGGCGGAAACCGCAGCGCTCTTCGGCGCGGTTCTCGTGGGCGCGGTTCTCGTGGCGGCGGTCGTGTCGCGGGGGCGACCCTATGACGTGCCCCCGTGGTTCGCGCTCTTCGCGGCCGTCGTCCTTGTTGGGTGGTCGTGGGCCAGGCTGTTCCGCCCGGTGTTCGAACTGGTGTTGGAACCGGTTCTGTGGGTGATGTACAAGGTGCGGCGCGCCGGTCCGGGCTTCACGGACTTTCCGCGAACCGGGCCGTGCCTCGTGATCGCGAACCACGGGTGCTGGATCGACCCGTTTTTTTTGGTCAAGGTGCTGCCCAGGCCCATCACGGCGATGATGAATGGAACGTTTTACGACCTCCCGATTGTCCACCGGTTAGTGGTCGCGTTCGGAACCATCCGCGTACCGGACAAGGTGCTCAAAAAGGACGCGCCCGAGATTCAGGAAGCCATCGCGGCGCTGGACCGCGGCGAGTGCGTGGTGATTTTCCCCGAGGGTTACTTGCGGCGCTCCGAAGACCGGGCGCTGCGGCGGTTCGGGCAAGGCGTGTGGCAAATCCTGAAGGCGCGGCCCGACACCCCGGTGTTCGCCGCGTGGATCGAGGGCGTGTGGGGAAGTTACACCTCGCACGCGAAGGGTCCACCGACGAAGAACAAGAAGCCGGATTTTCGCCGGCCCATTGGTGTGGGGATGTCGGCGGCGGTCGTGGTGCCGCCGGAAGTTCTCGAAGACCACCTCGTGGCGCGCACCCACCTGATGAACCTCGTGAGCGCCGCTCGCACGCACCTGAAACTGGATCCGCTCCCGTCGTTCGACCTGCCCGCGAAAGCCGACGAACCCGCGGATGAACCCGTGTGAGGGAAGCGCATCCTGAAGCACCCAAACGAGCGCCGGGCCACGTTCGTCGCGTTCCGAGGGTTCCCGTCATAGAATGAAACCGTACCGCGTTCCCGCGGGCATCCGTTTCGTCGTAACCGGGAGGGTGCAGCGATGGCTAATGATGCGGCCGCGCGCGATCGCTTTACCGTCGTTCAGCGCCAACTCGCGGTGGTGAACGAGAACATGGCTGAGACCGACGACTGCCTCGCAGGGTTGCTCGCGGAGGAGCGCGAGTTGCTCCGCGAACACGGAACGGAATGGGAACGCCCGTTGCGGGACGCGCTCCCCGGCCTCACGCACGTGTTCTTCAACAACGGCGAGCCGCATCACCTATCGTTCGACGCGGCCAAATTCCCCGAAGGCGCCGCGGTGCTGCCGAAGGTTGCGCCCGAAGTTCGCTATCTGACGCTCGATCTCGACACCCTCGTGCCGGGACTCGCGGCGGAGGTCTTCGCGCTGCCGGTGTTGGCTTCCCTCGAAGCGTTAGCGCTGAAAGGTCCGTGGGGAACGGCCGGCGCGCGGGCGCTGGCCGCGTCGCGACACGTCAAGAACCTGACCACACTCGACCTCTCATATTGCGAGATCGGTCCGGCGGGGGTCGCCGCTGTGCTCGCGTCCAGCGCGCTCCCGCGAGTGAACGAAATCGACCTGTCCGGCAACCGCATCGGGTCCGAGGGCGCGACCGCGCTCGCTGCGGTGAAACAGCTCCCGCCGGCGCTGCACGTGCTTCACTTGGGTGATGCCGACCTTCACGATGTTGCCGTCACGCTCCTCGGCGCGGCGCCGGCGTTCCGCACGCTGCGCGAGTTGTGGCTGAACGACAACGCAGTGACCCCGAACGGCGCAGCGACACTGCGGCGCGCCCTGAAGAACACCACCGTTCACATGGACGCGGAGAACACGGACGGTGACCGCCGCGAGTAACTCCGCGGGCTTCGTCTGTCCGTTTCCATTGGCCGCGAGTAGCACATCTAGAGACCTACCCGCCTGCGTTTTTCCTGCCCTGTCTCTCTTCAACCCGGAGTCCGTTATGCCTCGTGTTCTGGTTGCGTTTCTCCTCGCCAGTCTCGTGTTCGCCACGACCGCGGCCGGCGCCGACTGGCCGACGTTCCGCGGCGCCGACCGCACCGGCGTTTCCACCGATAAGGGACTGCTGAAACAGTGGCCGGCGGACGGCCCGCCGCTCGCGTGGAAGGCGACCGGCCTCGGCGTCGGCTTCTCCAGCGTGTCCGTCGTCGGCGACAAGGTGTTCACGATGGGTGACACCAAGACGGACTGTGTCCTGTTTGGGATCGACCGCGCGAAGGGCGAGAAGCTGTGGGAACTGAAGGTCGGCAAGACCGGCGGGAACTACCAGGGTCCGCGCTGCACGCCCTCGACCGACGGCGAACTGGTCTTCGCGCTCGGGCAGCACGGCGACCTCGTGTGCGCCGCCGCGAAGGACGGCAAAGAGGTGTGGCGAAAGAGTATGACGAAAGACTTCGGCGGTTCGTCCGGCGGGTGGAACTTCACCGAATCGCCCCTGCTCGACGGTGACAACCTCATTGTCACGCCGGGCGGTTCGACAGCCACGATGGTGGCGCTAGAGAAGAAGACCGGCAAGCAAGTGTGGGCAGGTGCCGTCGAGGACGGCGGTAAAGCCGGTTACGCGTCCGTGGTGATCGCGAATTTCGGCGGTGTCAAGCAATACGTCCAACTGATGGCGAACGGCCTGGTGTCGTTCGACGCGAAGACCGGCAAGATGCTGTGGCGGTACGGCACGAAGAACGACCGGTTCGGTGGGAATACCGCGAACATCCCGACGCCGATTATCAGCGGTGATCACGTGTTCGCGGCGGCCGGGTACGGGCGCGGGGCCGCGCTGCTGAAGATCACCAAGGACGGTGACAAGTTCGCGGTCGAAGAGATCTACTGGAACAAGTCGCTGACGAACAAGCACGGCGGTGTGATTCTGGTGGGCGACAAACTGTTCGGTGACCGCGACGACGGTGGCAACCCGTGGTGCGCGGACTTCAAGACGGGCAAGGTGTTGTGGAGCCGCGGCAAGTCCGGCGAGGGTCGCGGGTCGGCGTCGCTCACCTACGCTGAAGGGAAACTGTACATCCGCTACGCCGACGGTTGGGTGGCGCTTGTGGATGCGACCGCAGACAAGTACACCGAGATCAGTTCGTTCAAGGTGCCCAACGGGAAGAACAACACGTGGGCACACCCGGTGGTAGTCGGCGGCAAGTTCTACGTTCGCGAACTTGACACCCTCTGGTGCCACGACGTGATCGCGAAGTAGACGGTGCGCCTCGCCCTATTTTATCAGCGTTTGCCAGCCTTGTTGTGGGGTGGGCCTTCAGTTCGCAAAGCGGAGCCGAGTCCCACCCCACAAGAATCACTTCACGATCTTGCACTTCGGAATCGTCGTCGCGAGTTCCTTCCGAGTTGCTTCGGGTTCGTGAGCGCGACCAGTTCCTTCAGGCCGGCATCGGTCAGCACCTTCGCGTCGGACACGATGAGTTGCAGCAGTGTCTTCCGCGCCGCAATCTCCTTCGCGGTCGCGTCGGAGAACGGTCCCGGCGCGGAGATCGCGAGGAGCGTCTTGAAGCTCGCGAGCGCCTTCAGTTCCGCGCCGGTTGTTTTCTGCGGGAGGATCACGCCGACGACCGGTTTACCGGGCCGCGTGGGTTCGCGCACCGCCTAGCCGCCGGCTGCTTCGATGAGCTTCGCGGCATCGTCTTCGGCTTTGTCCGCGCGGTGGAACCGGCGGACGGTTTGAGGCATGGTTGTGGCTGGTAAGGGAGAACGGTGGGTCGGAATGTGATTCTACGAGGCGAGCCGGGGCAGACGGCAACTCCGGTGTTCTCCAGCGCGGTTGGTGGACACTTCCCTAAATACCGCGCGACTGATCGGCGGAACCGTCGCCGAGCATCGGCGGTAGCAATGCGATCTGGGTTGCCCAATCGTCGAAGTTCGCCGCATCGGGCCAAATTCGGCGCAACTCTTGGCGCGACTGACCTTCTTTTGAAGGGCGGTGGACGGTATCACTTAGAAATCTTCTCACTCCGCATCGAATTTGTGGCCAGTGTATTCGAACTTATTATTAGGGGAGTAGGGCCGAACCTTCTGTCGCAATTCCGCGTCCGTCCGACGTGCAAGCGTGGCGGGCGCTCCTAGAATGGGGACAGAGGGGCGACCGCTCTCCCTCACACACTCCGGGAGCCACCATGAGCAACACGCCCAACCGCGCGAGCAACTCAGCGGGAAAGCCTCGCAAGAAAGAGGTCTCACTCGACCTCACGACCGCGCGCCAAATGCTTCCGCTCGTTCGGAGCATCGTCACGGACGCCCTGAACGCACGCCGAGCGATTAACCGCCTCGTGCCCGAGCAGGAACGCCTTGACCGGCAGCGCCGCGACCTCGTGTGGCAGGAACGCCAGCGGCGTTACCAGGTGGTCGATGAGATCGCGTCGGCGGAAAAAGCCTGGTCCACGGCCGTCGCCGAGTTGAACGGTCTGGGCGTCACGCTCGTGGATGACGACTCCGGCGAGGTCGATTTCCCGACGAAGGTCAACGGTCGGACGGCTGCGTTCTCGTGGCTGCTGGGCGAAGACGCCCTCCGCCACTGGCACTACTCCGATGAGGAGTCTCGCCGTCCGATCCCGGCCGACTGGGACAAGTCCGGTAGCGCGACCCGCTACCGTGGCGGCCAGCCGTAATCAGTCTCAAGTCTGAAAGTCGCAAGTCTCAAGTCGAAGACCACAACAGTGAAGGTCTTCGACTTGAGACTTTCAGACTTGAGACTCTGAATGTAGCGGTTGCTCCGGCGGCACACTTTCGCCAGTTTCACGCGAGACCGGTTGTCCTTGTCAGGTGCGCCTCGAAGAACTGACATTTTGTATTTTTTACCTTCAGTCGTTTGCGTGCGACGCTCCCGTGTACTATTAAGTTGTTGTCCCCCAAATTCTGCCCCAACGGCAGAGCGAGAGGGACAACCGACGATGCAGTTTTTGTGCGTGGTCGGGGCTTGTTAAATGTGGGCTTTTACCGTTCCGAGGGGGGAACGGTTTAGGCTGCCAGGCTGCCTAAGGGATGGACGGGACCCGTAAGTGTGCTTGGTACGCGGGGCGAGCTTCGGCTCGCCCCGCGTTATTTTCGTCTTGTCATTTGGCGAGCGGGGGCTTCCGCCCCCCGCTCGCCTTTGCGTAAGATGTTGGAGCAAGGAACCGCAAGGAGGCCGAGATGAGTACCGCCGAAGCACCCACACACGCCGAGCCGTCGCGGAAGATCGAGAATACACCGGGTCGGCTCGGGACGTGGCCCATCAACACCACCGTCGCGCGCGTCGGGCTGCCGTGGAACCGCCGCCTGTCGCGTGCCGCACTGCTCGTGCCGCGTGTGCGGTACTTCGAGAAGGTCTACTCCGAAGTGCCCGATGAGAAGTTGATCGAACTGAGCATGGCGCTGCGCGGCAAAGCTCGCGGGAAGTGGGATCTTGAGAAACTGCTCCCGGAAGCGTTCGGCCTCGTGTCGGTCGCCATTCAACGAACGCTCAACATCCGGCCCTTCGATGTGCAACTCGCGGCCGGCGCGGTGATGCACTACGGCGGTCTGGTCGAACTCGCGACCGGCGAAGGCAAGACCGTTAGCGCGTCGTCGCCGGCGTATCTCAACGCTCTTTCCGGCAAAGGCGTTCACGTCACGACGGTCAACGACTACCTCGCCAAGCGCGACGCGGAGTGGATCGGACCCGTGTACCAGAAGCTCGGAATGACGGTTGGCGTACTCCAACAGAAGATGGAAGAATCCGACCGGATCGCCGCGTACAAGGCCGACATCACTTACGGCACCGCGGCCGAGTTCGGGTTCGATTTCCTCCGCGACCGGCTCAAACTGCGTGGCGGGCAGGCGAACGCGGCCCCGTTTTGGTCCGCATGGACCGGGGGTGGAGGTCGGCTCGACCCGCGCGTGCAACGCGGGCTGCACTACGCCATCGTGGACGAGGCCGACAGCATCTTCGTGGACGAAGCGAAAACACCGCTCATCATCGCGAACCCCACACGCGCGGCCGAGCCGGAAGAACAGGTCGTGTTCAAGTGGGCCGACGCGCTCGCACGCGAGATGAAACGCGACGAGCACTTCAACATGAACGCGAAGAAGGACAAGATCGAACTGTCCGACGAGGGCAAGCACCTCGTTCGGTACTCCAGCCCGCCGACCGGCAAGCACGCGAAGGCGATGGACAAGTTGCTTGAAGCGGTTGAGCGCGCGCTGCAAGGGCACTACCGCTTCGCCCGTGACCAGCACTACATGGTGAGCAGCGAGAACAAGATCGTCATCATTGACGAAGGCACTGGGCGGCCCATGCCCGACCGGCACTGGCGCGACGGCTTACACCAGGCGGTCGAGGCGAAGGAGCGGGTGCAGATCAACATGCCGAGTTCGCACGCGGCGCAGGTCACGTTCCAGAACTTCTACCGCTTGTACGAGAAGCTCGCGGGGATGTCCGGAACGCTGCTGCCGAACTTCTGGGAGATGCGGAAGGTGTACCGGCGGTGGACGACGAAGGTGCCGACGAACAAACCGAACCGCCGAAACGTGATGCCGGACCGCGTGTTCCCGACCGAGAACGCGAAGTTCGACGCGGTGGTGAACGCGACCCAACAGATGCTCGCGGCCGGGCGCCCGGTTCTGATCGGCACGCGTACCGTGGAAGCCTCAAAGAAGATCAGCGCGAAGCTGACGGCTGTCGGCGTGCCGCACCGCGTGCTGAACGCCGAGCAGAACCAGAACGAAGCGGAAGTGGTCGCGGGGGCCGGGCAACCGGGCACGGTGACGGTCGCAACGAACATGGCCGGGCGCGGCACCGACATCAAGTTGGGTGCGGGCGTTGCGGAAAACGGCGGGCTGCACGTGATCGGCACGGAGCGCCACGAGGCCGAGCGCATCGACCGCCAGCTCATTGGCCGCGCCGGACGACAGGGCGATCCCGGCAGCGCGCAGTTCATGCTCTCGCTGGAAGACCAGTTACTCGAAGGGTTGGGGCGCTCGAAACAGGACGAGTTGGGCGCGCTGGGCAAGGCCGGCGGTAGCCGCGACTGGGACTCATTCGCACCGCTGTTCCGCACGGCGCAGCGGCGTGTCGAAGCGAGACACTACCGGCAGCGGCTCGACCTGATGAACTACGACAAGCAGCGTCAGGAGATGCTTCAGGACTTGGGCGCGGACCCGTATGTGGATTGAGTGGCGCGAGCGGTAATCGTTTAGCGTCGGACCCCCAGGGTCCGCGTTTCTGCTCTCTCTCGGCGAGCATCGCCCCTGCGGGGCGAACGCTAAACTGCCTGCTCTGCCTCGACCTACTTCAGTTTCTCGGCCAGTTCGTCGAGTTGCTTGAGCGAGTCCTTCGTCTTGGCGGTCGCGGGAATCGTGGCCTTCAGTGCGGTCACGTCGTCCGTGGCCGTGCCGCGCACCTCGCGTAACTTTTTCCCCGCTGGTGATTCGGGCGTCACGGTCCGCTTCCCATCTTCGAGTGTCGGCAACAGCCCGTCGCGCACCACGTTGCTGAACAAGTTGGTCAGTTCGGCCACGCGTTCGGCGTCTTGCTTGCCGGCGGCGTCGTGAATTGCGTTCGCGAGCGCCTTCGCGGCGTTGCGGCACTGCTCCGCCCGTTCCTCGATGCGGTCTTTACCGGACAGCGCGACACCGTGATCCACAAGGTTGTCGATCAGCGTGCCGTTCGCCTTGAGCAGCCTGAGTTGGTCGGCGGGGGTCAGCGTCGGTGCGGGAACCGGTCCCTGCGCGCCTGCCCAGGCGGCGAGTGCGAAGAACGTCGTCAGGATGTACGCCCAGCGGGCCATGTCAGTTCCCCTGGCGGGAGAGTTCCCGCGCGCCGTCGCGGGCCGTGTCCGCGATCCGCTTGAGTGTGGGTTGAGCGTCCTGCGGAGCCTCGCGCGACAGCTTATCAGCTTCGACCGCATCCGTTTCCAGTTTGGCCGCGAGCGGTTCCAACACCTTCCGTTTCTCGGCTTGGGTCAGGTGAACGGGCAGGTTCTTCGCCTGCGGCACCATCCCCTTCGTCACCACTTTTTCGTACCAGCGGGCGAGGTCGTTCAGTTCCGCGGGCGACGCAACACGGGCCATGCCGCGGGTCTCGCCGGCGAGTTCTTCGGCCATGCCGCCCAACTCTTCGAGCCGCTTCGCGGGTGTCTCGGCGCGGGCCAGCGCGATATCGCGCTTGACCATCTTCTCTAAGAGGGGGTGTTTGTGAATCTCCGCAAGCGGCGGCGTCACCTGGGTCGGCTTGCTCGCGTACCACGCGATACCAACGACGACTAACACCGCCGCGGCCAACCCGCCGACGTAACTCGCGTTCCGCTGAACGAATCGCCCGGCGACGCTCGCGAAACTCGGTCGCGTCGCGGGCACCGCCGTCGGCTGAATGACCGGGTCGGCCTGCATCAGGTCGCCGATCATCGTCTCTTTCTTCTCGGCCGGTGCGGGCGGAACCGGGAGTTGTTCGAGCAGCAGTTCCAGCCGTGCCGCTTGCCGCGCCCACGCCTGACACGCACCGCACTCCGTGACGTGCGCGAGCAGCGCCGGCGACAGTTGTCGCGGGTCCGGCAGAGCGATGATCTGGTTCTGAACAGCCTGACAGTTCATTGCTTCACCTTGATTTTGTAGGGTGGGCACTGCCCACCTCTTCGCACACGCGCCTTGCTGCTCCGCGGAACAGCCCACTCGCGCAAAGCGTGGTGGGCAGTGCCCACCCTACAAAAGCCATTCGACTCTTACTCTTTCGCCTCTTCCGAAACTGCTCCCGGCGGTAACAACTCCGGCGAGAGCACTTTCATTAACTTCTGGCGGGCCTTGAACACCCGCCACCGGGCGGTTTCTTCCGTAGTGCCGAGCACCTTCGCGACTTCGCGGTGGGACATCCCCTCGACGCTGTTCAACAAGAGCGCCGCTTGGAAGTCAGCCGGAAGATCGGCCACGGCCCGCATCACCACTTCGAGTGCCTCGCGGTTCTCGGCGCTGCTCTCGACGTTTCCTTCCCCGGGTGCCGCGGCATCGTCAGGGAGTTGGTGTTTCGTGCGCCGTTCGGCTCGCTTCTGATTCACAAAGTTGTTGTGCCCGATGCGGAACACCCACGCCCGGAAGTTACTGCCGGGCCTAAACGACTTCAGCGCCGCGAGCGCCCGGAGGAAGGTTTCTTGGGTCAGGTCTTCGGCCGCGTGTCGGTCGCGCGTCAGGTGGTAGAGCCAGCGGTACAGGCGGCCCCAGTAGCTGTCGATGAGTCGCGCGAACGCGGCCCGGTCGCCGTTCTGGGCGGCCCGTATCCATTCGGCCTCCTCGTTGGGGAGGGTTGGCTCTGGTTCACGGGTCACGCGGCTCGTCCGGCTGTGCTCGGGGTGGTTGTTGCAACTTGGTGAATCCACCTTAGTCACCCGTGCGACCGGTTGTCCAGCACCAGGAGCACGTTACAGCCACTCCGTTCGGAAGGTATAACGAGAACGCCCGGCACCCGTTGGCGGGCGCCGGGCGGAATTTCTTATTGCGTCGGTTAATCGTTAGAAGTTGCCCGGAACGACCTCGCCGGTGCTCCGGGTGCTGATCGCTCGCCACACGTTGATCGGCACGGAGTTGCTCACGAACCGCACGGACCCGTCGGCGAGCAACACGTTCACGCCGCCGCTGTGGTAACTCCGGGCGGTCGAAAGTCCCTTGTTGTGGCTCCCGTTCCCACAGTCCCATTTCCCGGTCTGGTTGGGCGTGTAGTAGTGGTTGTAGAGCGTGTTGCCGTAGTGCCCGTCGATCCACTTCCCGCCGCGCCGCGCGGAGAACGCGCCGTTCGTCGCAGCGTCGCAGTCCGTCGGCGTGGTGTCGCCACCGCTGGGAATCTCGAAGACCACCAGGCGCGGATCGGCTGTTGCGGCGCTTGTGGGCGCTGTACCGCCGATGCCCAACGTGCTCTCGCTGAACGCGGCCGTGTTCGAGAGGCCGTCGGTGATGTCGCCGTGGCGCACCGGCGTCTGATTAAACAAGCCGTCGCCGGACGCGATGAGGCCGAAGCCGATGGTGCCGCTCCCGTTGTTCGCGACGTAGTTCGAGCCGAAGTCGATCATCCCCGGCACCTGCCCGTTCGCGGGGTCGCTCGGGCAGATGAACAGGCTTACGCGGGTCTGCGACGCGGTCGTGTTTTGCGCGCTGGTCGGCGCGGTGGTGTAATCGACCAGTTTCTGCAAGCTCTCCTGTTCGACGTAGGGGAGCAACCGCGAGAGGCCGGAGTGAACGAGCGGGAACGGGTTGCGGGCCTGCGGGAACACGCCCAGCGCGGTTTCGTGATTGTGGAGCGCGAGGCCGAGTTGTTTCATGTTGTTCTGGCACTTCATTCGAGCCGCCGCTTCGCGCACCTTCTGCACCGCGGGCAACAGCAGGCCGATCAAGATCGCGATGATGGCGATCACGACAAGGAGTTCGATCAAAGTAAAGGCGTGGCGCTTCGTCATTGGTGTCTCGTGTAGATAGCGTGACGTATCGGCGCGGGCTTCGGCCGGCGCGAATGCGGTGGTTGGGTGGGCACGAACCCGTTGCTCCCGTGGTCGGAGCTACGGTCGGCGTTACCGGAAGTGCTACACGAGTCGCGGAGGTGGTGTCGGCGGGCAGAGTGAAGTGAAGGTCAGGCGCGAGTCCGGTTCGCGAACCGAGTCGGTTGGATCGAAGGTCGGGCGCGGGGTCGCGTCTCGTTCTGGCGCGGCGATTAATTCGAGCTTGAGCAGCCCGCCCAAACCCTCGCCGCGGCACTTCTGGGCGAACACCCCGACGACCCACCGGACGCCCGACTTCTCGGTGTTCGGTTCTTGTTCGCAACACGACGCGGTTGCCGCCTTCGCGCAGCACGACTTGTCTACTTTCGCGCGTGCCGCAATCGTCGGGCGGACGTGGGCGGGGGGGGTGATGCCGCGGGCGTCGGCCCACGCGAGCTTCTGTTCGAGGGTGAAGCAACAGCAGTCGCCGGCCCAGCCCTGGTCGCTGGTCGCGCACCCGCACGGGTGGTCCTGGCATGGAAACGGGACGCCGCGATTCTTGCTGTTCGCCGAGGGAGTTTGCGAAGGGACCGGCGCGCCGGTGGCCGCGACCAACTGCGCCAGTAGCGCCGCGACCGCCACGGCGTGGCGCAAGAGTCGCGGTGGGAGTAGTTGGGGCAACCGCATGGGTTGTATCGGGTGTGAGGTACACGGCATTCTACGGCAGTCGCCCAGAGACGCCAGAAGTTCCCAACGCATTTTCAAAGTGGGGAAATTCGACGTGCGGAACGGAGGATCACACCGGCGGAACGCGGTACGGCTTGAGCAACTCCAGCGCGCTGATCGGGAGTTTCAGCCCGCTCGCGAGGCTCCACGACCACACCTTCGCGTCGGTGCCGTCGGTCCGCTCCAACAGCATCTGGTGCTCTTGGTCCGCGAACGTCTTCGCCTGCCGATACCAGTGCCCGATGAGTTGGGTGAACGCTTCCTTCACCGGTGCGGGCACGGCGTCGGTCGTGGTGGCGTACACGACCTGCACGCAACCGGGCCAGTCGTCGCGCCGCCCGCGAGGCGAGAGAAACGGTCCCGTCAGCGACGTGATCAGCCCGCGATCCGCGTGAAGAATGTAGGTGTCCGCGGCGCGCACGGTGTCGGACCCGAACGCTCGCGCTGGGTCCACCTTCACGCTGGTGACGCTCTCCACCGGGAAGTTGCGCAGGAACAGCGTTTCGGCGCTGGCCGCGTGCGTTTCGGTGAACGTTCCGCCCGCGAAGTTGCGCCCGGTGTGTTCCGTGATGAAAACGTCCGCACCGTCCAGCAGTCGCGTCAGGATCGCGTCGTCGTCGCTGCCGCTTATCATCAGAGCGGTCTTCACGTCGGCGAGGGTATCGATCATGGCTTCTCCTTCGGAGAAGTCTCAAGTCTCAAGTCTGCAAGTCTCAAGTCCAGAAGGCTGTCTTTGACTTGGGACTTGAGACTTGCAGACTTGAGACGGGGTTAAAACGTCTTGAACTGTTCGCCGATGAGGGCCGACACGGGCACGGAGGGATCGACCCCGCTCACGGTGCCGACGTACCGCACGTAGCGCTTGGTGCGCCGAAAGGTGATCGTCTGGACGTTGTTGATCGCGTCCACCGCGACGAACTCGGCGTCGTCGATCGCGGACCAAGACGAGCTATCGGAGGACTCCTCGATGTGACCGGCCCAGGAGACGTCTTCGGAAATCGCGCCGATCTGTTGGATCGCGAAGCACGACCCATCGGCGGCGATGAGGTCGATCGCGGACCCGTTCACGCTCGCGGTGCGCACGGCCGGCACCAGCGCGCCGTACACCGCGACACCGGAAGTAAGATCGTTCACGTGTGTGGACATGGGAAGGTTCCTTAAGATGAGGGAAGGTGGGGAAGAAGACCTACCCCCGGCCCCTCCCTGCAGGGAGGGGCCGGGGGTGGGTCTCTGCGAATCACGCGACGAGCAACTGGTCGCAGAGCACGAAGCTCGCCGCGTGGCGCGGGCCGGCGTCGATGTGCTGAATACCGCGAAGGTACGTCATGTCGTTCTGGAGCGCGGTGTCGCCGAGGCCGCTCGCGAGGAACTCCATCACGCCCATCCGGGCGACGATCCAGTCTGGGAAGTATCCCAACAGCATGTACGTGAGGTTTGTGCCGCTGCCCTTCACGCGCGCCGCCGACACCTGCGCCGACCGCACCACACGCGTGCCGTACAGTTCGGCCGGCGGGCCGGACCCGACCGACCGCATGTCGCGGAACAGGAACGGCCCCTTACCGTCGGCGGCGCTCACGGCATCGGCGCGCCGGTTCATGAGCGCCGCGTACATCGCTTTCCGCAGCACCCACGCGGTCGGCGCTTCCACCGCGTCCGGCAACTTGCTCTCCATCGTCGCGATGTCGGCCGGGGTGAACGTGTCGCCGTTCGCGCCGGTGGTGCTCGCGGTGTGTGTCGCGATGCCGCTGTAGGTGGTGACACCCTTGATCTGCGTGCCACCGGTCCCTTCGAGCATCGCGAGATCGGCCTTCAGCGCCGCGGCACGGGCCATATCCAGCCTGACCAAACCTTCCGCACTCGGAGACGCGAACCGGAGCAGTTCGTTGTTGAGCTTCACCAAGACACCGAGCTTCTTCGCCTGAAGGTCGAGGTTCCCGGTTGTCGGCTGGCTCTCGGTGATCGCGGTCCCCTCGCCGACCCAGTACGCGCTGCTCGCGGCGGTGAGTTTGGGGAACTGCACGCGGCCGTTCGGTGGCAGCGCCACTTCGCGCGCCCCGGCGGTCGCGAACACTTCGAGACTGCGCTGAAGGTCGATGAGTTCGCCGAGCATCGGGAGCGGCACCATCGAGCCGCCCGCGGTGTCGGTAATCGTGCCGAGCGCCTTGCGGAGCGGGTTGAGACGGCGCCCGATCCAGTCGGCTTCGTCCGGGTCGTACTTCTCCGCGTGGGCGGTCATCTTCTGGTGAAGTTCGTCTCGCAACCGGCGGCCCTGCGGCTCGAACACCGGCAGGTGCGCTGACGCAAGCGGAACCAGGAACGACTGCTGCCCGTGGTGCGGGGCGAAGCCGTATCCGGCGTAGAGGTCGCGGAGTTGCTGGTGCGCGTGAATCTCTTCCTTCGCCTGGTCCGCGCCGACGAACCCGAGCGCGAACGCGGCAGCCTTCAGCACGCTGTACCCGGCGGAGTCGGCGCACACCGGCCCTGACGTGACCCACGGCACGCGGCGCTCCACGCGGGTCGCCTTCTCGACGGCGGTCGTGGCCTGTTGCTCGATGAACGTCACCAGCTCGTCGCGAGACTGGAACTTGTCGGTCGGTAACGCAGTGGTGGACATGGAAAGCCTCTCGGGAAATGGGTTCTGGTGTGGGGCAGGCCGCTGGCCTGCCGAAAACTTTGGCAGGCCAGCGGCCTGCCCCACGAATCACTCGCTGTGAACCGGCGACTCGTCGGTCTCGACCAACTCGTTCATCACGTCGAACGCGCGGAACCACGCTCCGCCATGGTCATCCGGCACGAGCCGCAACCAGTCGCGGAGCGTGACATCGCGAATCAGCCCCTTTTGAATCGCGACCGTCAGCGCGCCGGGATTCTCGGGAATGGGAACCGCGGAGTATTCGAGCAAGTCCCACTCGCTGACGTACAGCGACGTGGAGCCATCGGGTCTGGGAACGCGGCGCGCCTTCCGCGGCACGAACCCGATCGACCACCCGCGAAGCACGTTCTGCTCGTACAGACTGAACAGGTTTTCGGCAAAGGGCACGCGCTGCGCGAATCGCGTCTCCGCGACGATGCGCCGCGGCTGAATGTCGATCCACTCGCACGACCCGATCGGCGGCACGCGAACGCGATCGTGCGCCCAGAGCACGACCGGGTTCGTCATGAAGTCGTCGAGGTTTTTCAGCCCGGTGGGCACGACCACATCGCCGGCGCGGTCGGGGTCGATGGTGGTGATGACGCTGCGAATTCGCATCTTCGCGGCATCGATGTTGAGCGTGCGCGCGGCGGGATCGGCCCGAATGGACGGAGACATGAGGCACCTCTTTTAAGAGAAGGGGAGAAGGGGGAGACAAGGGTGAAGGGATGAAGGGTGAGAAGAAAGGTTGGGGTTTGTTCACCCTTTCTCCCCCTCTCCCCTTCTCCCCTTCTCTTCCAGCGAAGCCGGCAGGATCGGCTTGTCGAACCGCGGGTCCGGGAACGGGTCGAGACCGCGACTCTTCCGAATCTCGTTGAACGTCCGCAGTCCGAGCCGCGCGTCGAGTTCGTCGTCCTTGCGGCGCTGGTCGAGGTTGCGCGGCGAGCAGTCCGGGAAACTCACCACCGCGTCCGGCCCGTAGCGGCGGGCGAGGTCGCGTGTCAGCGCTTGCCCGATCAGATCAAGTTTCGGTTGAATTGTTCCTTCGCAGAACATCACTCGCGCACCGAACCAGATGTCCGCACCGAGGCCCATGTTCTCGACGATGCCGGTGATCGGCGGCGGCACGCGGAACACCGCGAGGATTTCGTCACGCGTCATCTTCGACGAGTTCATGAAGTCCATTTCCGCGGGCGTGAGCGTCCACGGACTCGCCTTCAATCCCTGTTCGAGTACGAGCGGCCGGTGCCAGTTGTCGCGCCCGCTGAACTTGGACGCGATCTTCTCTTCGAGCCTGGACACCGTTTGATCGGTGAGTGTTTGCTCGGTGTGAAGCACGACGCCTGGGCGCTGGCCCGCGAGGAACGTCTGATACCGCGACTTTAGCAGTTCGGTGTTCGCATCGACCGTGAGTGCGTTGGCCTGAAGCGGCGAAAGCCCGTAGTGCGGGTCGAGCGGGTTCGGGTACTTCAGGTGAATGATCTCGTCGGAACTGAACGTCTCCGCGGGCACGCCGGGCGCCGCGACCTGATACGACTTCACGTACTGCGTTCGATCCGGCACGATCTTCACCCACGGCGTCGGGATGATCCAGATTTCGCCTGGCGTATTCAGTCGCGTATCACCGATGCTCTGCGGAGCGACGTACCAGAAAGCGTTACCCGTCAGTTCGAGGTACACAGTCGTGAGGTACCAGAGTTCCCACGGTGTGAGCCACGGGTTTGGCCGATCGAGCAACCTGCACAGCGGGTGTGTATGTGGCAGCGCGGTCTGCTCGTGTTCTGCCTGACCGGTGTTCAGGTACAGGAACGGCTTGTGCCGGGCGGCTTCTTGCGCGATCGCGTTGACGGCCGCGTACACCCACGACCGGTAGTTGCGGAGCTGCTCGGCGGGGTCGTCGTGCCACCACCCAGCCGCGGGGTACGCGGGCGCGAACACAGACGCGATCTTCGGCGGCGGAACCTTTGGCGCAGGCGGCCGGATCGCCTTGAGTAGGCGCGACAGGAAAGGCATAACGCCTCCTTCGGAGGGAATAAGCAGGAAGTGGAAAGCACGAAATCCGAAATGGAGACGGGGGCGGCACCGACGCGGGCTGTCACACCGGCTCTTCGGTTTCACTTTCGGATTTCGATTTTCGAGTTTCGGATTTCTCCGACGCGGGCGGCATCGGTTGATTGATCGGCACCGCGTCCGCGACCTTGCGGTAGCCCAGGCAGCGCGCGATGTGGAGGAGTTCGAGCATCGTCGGATAGCGGCGGGCGTGCCGCTTCTGGTAGGCGGCGATCGCGAGCAGGAACTCGGTGTCGTCTTCGGTCATGTCGGCCCCATCGAAGTACAACGAGTACGAGGTGTAACTCAACCAGTGGGGCATGGCGTTTCACTCCGAGGCGCCGCCCGAAGCGGGACGGGACCGGGCGGGGAAGTCGGGCGCCGAGTTCGACTTCCCCGCCCGGCGTGGGGGAGTGGTTCCGGGCCGGCTTCGCATTTACTGATATAATGTACACTACTGATAATGGGTTAACTACTCGAATTGTCAACACGGCCGCGCGAATTTTTCTCGCACCAGCGGGTATGATGCGGGCGAGCAGGTCCGTGAACTTCACCGGAGGTCCGACGTGAATCGCGTGTTAGCAATTGGGGTCGTGGTGGCGCTCGCGTGCGGCATTTGCATCGCGGAGGAGCCGCCGAAAAAGCGCGAGAAGCCGAAATACGAGTTCCCCGAGAAGTACGATCCCGATGGCATCGGCAAGGTCTACATGGGTCGCGAGATCGCGCACGTGATGGGGTTCGGCGCCGCGGGGTGGCTCGAACGCAAGGAGCGCATCAAGGAAGAAGACCCCGAGAAGCTCATCAAGTCACTCGATCTGAAAGAGGGAATGGTGGTCGCGGACGTCGGCGCCGGTAGCGGCTACCACACGTTCATGATCGCGCCTCTCGTGGGCGCAAAGGGAAAAGTGATCGCGTCGGACATTCAGCAAGAGATGCTCGACTTGGTGACGAAGAAGGCGAAAGACAAGAAGGTGACGAACGTCGAAACGGTGAAGGGTACCGAGACTGACCCAAAGTTGCCCGCGGGCAAAGTCGATCTCATTCTGTTGGTGGATGTGTACCACGAGTTCAAGTATCCGTTCGAGATGACGGAGAAGATGGTGGACGCGCTGAAGCCGGGCGGGAAGCTCGTGTTCGTCGAGTTCAAGTTGGAAGACGACAAGGTACTGATCAAACTGGTTCACAAGATGTCGGAGCGGCAGGTGTTGAAAGAGATGACGGCGTTCACCGAGATGACACACACGAAGACCGTGGGCACGCTGCCGTGGCAACACGTCGTCATCTTCACCAAAAAGGAACTGAAGAAATGAGCAACACGATGAGCCTCACCGGTAAGCGCGTCGCGGTGTTGGTCGAGCAGCAATACCAAGAAATGGAAGTGTGGTATCCGGTGTACCGGCTGCGCGAGGCTGGGTGCGTGGTCGAGCTGGTCGGCCCGGAAGCCGGCAAGACCTACGCGAGCAAACTCGGCTACCCCGCGAAGGCCACACTTGCCGCGAAGGACGCGATCGCCACCGACTTCGCGGCGGTCGTGATCCCCGGCGGCTTCTCGCCCGACTACATCCGCCGTAGCGAAGCGATGATGAAACTCGTGCGTGACGCGCTCGCGCAGGGCAAGCCGGTCGCGGCGATCTGTCACGGTCCGTGGGTACTTTGTTCAAGAATACTACCGCAAGGTGAGTCCCCGCTGAAGGGCCGCAAGGTAACGTGTTTTCACTCCATCAAGGATGACGTGATGAACGCGGGCGGAACCTACACCGATCAAGAGGTGGTCATCGATGGTAACATCATCACGAGCCGCACACCCGATGATCTTCCGGCGTTCGTTGTCGCGTTGATGGAACAGATGCGCAAGGGGTGAAGCCGCGCACCGGCTCAGAACTCTGAGCCGGTGCGGGCTTGCACTCGGCGGCGCATCGGTCATGCAGATGGCAGTTCTAGAGGGCAACCGATGACCCAAGCGGAGT
>CAMDQN010000001.1 GCA_945905925.1 Singulisphaera sp. GP187 | reverse complement strand
GAGGAATCCGTTCTCGAACGGGTGCTGCCCCATCCGAGCGGCTAATGGCCGTGCGTCTGCCGGTCTCCCAGTCCTCTTCTTCCGGCAACCACGTCAACCTGAGGCGACCTCGGGCCGTTCCACGCTGCGCAGAGAATATTCAACTACGGTGGAGTACTTGCCTCTCCCGCCGTTCGGGTGACTTGCATGGCACAAAACGGATCGCCCCGCAACATACAGGAATCGTCGGTTAGTGTGATAGTTTCGCCAAAGTGGCGGGCGAGGCCCTTGACGATCCCCTTGGCGAGGCAGCACAATTGACGCTCCGACGAGTACATGATCTGCAGTTCGTCCTCGGTAGTCCGGATGCAATCCAACACTGGGGGTTTGGCTCCCGGGTTTCCCACGCGCACGGCGGTGTGGATCAACTTCTCGGTATTTTCGATCACGTCGAGAGTCTTCCACCCGGGCTGTAGGAGTCGGCCATAGAGGCGAATGAGTGCCGGGGCGATGAACTCGCCAAACGCTTCCAGGATGGCGGTCGCCGGCAAATTCAGGATCCGGCTCGCGGCACCGACCAGGGAGAGTATTTCCTGATCGTCGTAGGAGCGAACGGCGGAGTAGGACTTAACGGGCAACTTGGCTTCACTCAGCAAAGTCTCCCAGGCCTGGGCACCAGCCTGTTGCCGTGCGAATTTTTGTAGTTCAAGAAAAATAATTCCGTGCATCGAAACTCACAACGGCGATATGCGGGTAGGGAGGGGACCGATCACAACACTATAACTACGGATGTTAGGGTGGTGGCGTCACTCGGACCGCAGCCACCGGAGTGATTTGCATCACTTCGCTATTGTACCACACTTTCCGCAATCTCAAGCCACGAGAAAGTGCTGTTGTCCGGGTGTATTCGAGGTCCCGCTGGAATCCCAGCCTCTCTGCGGAAGCCCCAAAATGGGCATTATTGGGTTCGGCCCTCGTTTCTCCCGGTGTTGTCGAGTGTCTCTGGGTCGGAAATAGCGGAAAGTACAGTATTGTACTTGCTCGCGCAGGGGCCCGCATGGAGATAATCTGGGAGGTCGGGGAAGCGCCCTTGACGATCCGGTTCGGCACCAAACGGCTTGAAAACAGGGGCAGCCGTAGACGGATTTCCCCGCTTTGAGAACACGGCGCTACCCGTGGTCGGTCACCGTGTCGGTCGAACAACTCGGCACCCGTCGCTGGTCCCACTCCCAACCGCTCACCTCCGGCATGTCGGTCCCGTGTTCGGTGATGTACCGGGTGTGCTCGGAGTGCTTCTCGTGCGTCGCGCAAGGCGCCGGCGCGATCTCGATCACGTCGATTACCAGTTCGGACCGGTCGATCTCGTTAAGCGAAGTTGTGGATGATCGGCATGTCTTTGGTGAAGAGCGCATCGAATTCCGCGTCGGTCAGCCCGTGCGGGTGTTCCTTCAGCGGCTGGAGTTTCATCAACTCGACGACGTTAACCACCCGTTCCGCACCTCGTTGGAGGAGTCATCGACGCGACCACTCTCCGCGTCACCGTTCACGAACTCGCACTAATAGGCGTGTTTCTGCTTCGAGAACAGCATCCGCCAGACGGTAAGGAACATGATCCGCAGATCGAAGAGCGGGTTCCAGTGGCTGATGTAGTAGAGGTCGAACTGGATGCGCTTGCGGAGCGAGGAGTTGCCGCGCCAGCCATTCACCTGCGCCCAACCGGTGATGCCGGCCTTCACCGCGTGGCGCGCGTTGTAGTTCGGGATCGACTTTGCGAACTGCCGCACGAACACAGGACGCTCGGGTCGCGGCCCGACGATGCTCATGTTGCCCCATAACACGTTGAAGAACTGCGGCAGTTCGTCCAAGTTCGTCGCGCGCAGTAGCGCGCCCAATCGCGTGCGCCGCGGATCGTTCGTGCCGGTCATCTGCGGTCCCGCGGCTTCCGCGTTTACCTTCATGCTGCGGAACTTCAGCATCATGAACGAAGTACCGTTCAGTCCGCACCGCTCCTGGCGGTACAGCAACGGCCCCGGGCTTGTGAGTTTGATCAGTACCGCGATCAGCGCCATTAGAGGCGCCAGCATCACGATCGCGATCGACGCGAGGATAATGTCCATCACGCGCTTCACGACCATGTTCAGGCCGTGGTGCGGGTTCTCACGCAGTCCCACGACCGTCATGCCGTGAATCTGGGTGGTGGTGAACGTCATACCGGACATCGCGGGGAGATCCGCGATCAGTTGGACATCGACAAGCGTCTGCGACAGTGCCGTGAACACGCGCCGCGCGTCCGCGTAACGATTGAGCGGGATCGCAACGAAAACGTGTTCGATGTGGTGTTTCTCGACGAGCGCGGGCAGGTCCGCGATGGAGCCGAGCACCGGCAAATCAGCCCCGGAGCCGCGGTGCCCATCGTCCTCGACGTAACCAACCGGTTGAATGCCAGACCAGTTCACCGCGCGAAGTGTGCGGACCGTTCGTCGGGCCAGGCGGCCCGTCCCGACGATGAGCGCGTGACTCTGGTTCACGCCTTTCGCGCGGAGCCGCCGCATCCCGACCCAACTGGCGCGGCGCGCGACGAGAAGTCCCAAAAGCGTGCCGACGGAGAACATCACCATCGCACCGCGCGACTCGTGCTGTGCCTGCCGCGCGAAGCTCGTCGCCATGACGAGGAGTGTCATAAGGCCCACGCCTGTCGCGACGGCCGCGAGTTCTTCGCGGAACCGGCGCAACCGGTGAACCTCGTACATCCCCGCGATCCGGTACGCGATCATCCCGACGAACAGCATGAGCGGTAGCACGCGGATGTAGAGCACGAAATCGGGAACGCCGCGATGGATCGAGAACAGTCCGGTGTGGAACCGCACGTGGTACGCACCGACCCACGCCCCCGCGGTGAGGGCCAAGTCCCAGAACAGGAACCATGCAACCAGTGATTGACTGACGCGGCGGACCATCGGGCGCCTCTGACCGGTCTTGTGCTTGCCCCATCCTGGGGCGCCGCGGAACGGTAGCACCCGCGCCGTGGCGCGTCAAGATGGGTAGAATCCCCTTTTGACTGGGCTCGCCCACGAGTTCGCATCTAAAAGTTCGAGGGGGCATCCGTGCCGAACGCCGATCAGTTGCTCGCGAAGCTCTACGCGCTACGCAAGGATTATGCCGACGACCCGGAAGACGAGACGTACCAGGCACTGCACCACGCGTTCCTGTTCATCAGCTACAACATGGCTACGTTCAAAGAATACGTGAAGAAGGAAGCCGAGAAGGAAGAGAAGTAGAGGGAGGGTTCGCGCGTGGACGACCGCCGAGCTTTGATGGCCGCGATCATCGCGAACCCGGACGAGGATACCCCGCGCCTCGCGCTCGCCGATTGGCTGCAAGAGCACGGGAACAAGCACGACCAAGCGCGTGCCGAGTTCATCCGGTTGCAGGTGCGTGCGGCGACGCTGCCCGTGGGCAAGGAGCGCGGCAAGGTCGAGGGTGCCGCGGAGAAACTGGAGAAAAAGCATCGTAAGGCGTGGCTCACGCCAATGACGGCGCTCGGCGACGGCTTCACGCCCGATGATTACATCGGTTTCGCGCGCGGGCTGCTGTCGTATCAGTGGGTCACCACGAGCGAGTATCTCTTGAAGAACCGGTTGGAGCCACAGGCCGAGGCACTCGCCGCGGTTGGCGTCGAAGGACTCTACTTCCACAACCCAACGAAGAAGGTGACCGTCCTCGCGGGTTCACCGGGAGTGCGCTGGGTCGCGCAGATTCTGTATTACGGTGCGGACGATAACGCGCTCGCGGTCTTCGGGCAGGCACCGAACATGGCGCACCTGAGCGGTCTGGATCTCCAAGAAGTCGGGGTAACGGACAAGGGGCTGCGCGCGTTCGCTGAGAAAGGGAACATGCCCAACCTCCGCAAACTGGACATGAACCCCAACGGCGCGCTCACGAAGCGGAAGGCGAAGTTCTCCGCGGCCGGCATCCTCGCGCTGCTCAACAGCGGCCGGTTCCCGCTGCTGGACAAACTTCACATCGAAGACGTTCCGGCCGCGAAGTTCGGGGCCGCGGAGTTCTTCGCCGACCCCGCGCTGAAGCAACTGACCAAACTCTGCCTGGAACCCGGGTGCCCGATGAAGCTGATCGCCGCGTGCCCGCATCTCACGAACCTGCGCGAGTTGCGGGTTCACGACACGACGCTGACCAACGACGACGTGGACGCACTGCTCGCGAACCCTGCGCTCGGGAACCTCAAGGAACTGGTTCTGACGCTCACCGCGCGCACTGCGAACGAGAAGAAACTCCGCGAACGATTCGGCAACGGGTTGGTTCTCGACACGATGGATTAGTGCCGAGGATCCGCGGTCGCGTGCCGGAAATTGATTGCGTGCGACTTGCGCAAGTGAGAACGTTACCGCATCAACTCGAAGTAATCGGAGCAGCCATGCACACGTTCCGAGTCGCCGCGATCATCGCGATTCTTGTCGTCGTAACAGGAGGCTTACGCCCCTCACTCGCCAATGCCGCGGAGAAGCCGAACATCGTGTTCTGCTTCGCGGATGACTGGGGCCGGTACGCGTCGGCTTACGCCGCGCTCGACGCCAAACCCACCGCGAACAGCGTCGTCAAGACGCCAAACATCGACTCGGTCGCGGGCCGCGGCGTGATGTTTCGCAACGCGTTTGTGCCGGCCCCGTCGTGTACGCCATGCCGCAGTTCGCTGCTGAGCGGGCGTTACTTCTTCAACACCGGGCGCGCCGCGATTCTACAAGGCGCGATCTGGGACGAGAGCATCCCCGCGTTCCCGCTGTTGCTCCGCGATGGCGGTTACGACATCGGCAAGATGGCGAAGGTGTGGAGTCCGGGTACACCCGCTGATGCCCCGATCGGCAAGCAGCAGTACGCGTTCCAGAAGTCCGGGATGGCGTTCAACAACTTCTCCGAAGAAGCCACCCAAGCGGTGAAAACTGGCAAGGCCGTCGCGCAAGCTCGGACCGAATTGCTCGGCCAAGTGGAAGGGAACTTCGGCTCCTTTCTGAAAGCGCGCGACGCGAAGAAGCCGTTCTTCTTCTGGTTCGGCCCGACCACCGTTCACCGGAAATGGATCAAGGGTTCCGGCAAGGCGCTCTGGGATATCAACCCCGACGCGCTCAAGGGAAAACTCCCGAAGAACCTTCCCGACGTGCCCGAAGTGCGAGAGGACTTCGCCGATTACCTCGGCGAATCGCAAGCGTTCGACGCGTACATCGGCGTGTTGTTGAAGCAGCTCAGGGACGCGGGCGAACTCGACAACACAATCGTTGTGATCAGCGGTGACCACGGCGCGCCGGGTTTCCCCGGAGGGAAGTGCAACCTGTACGACTTCGGCACCGGTGTGGCGCTGGTCGCGGCCGGACCGGGCGTTCCCGGTCCGCGCGTGGTGGACGACCTCGTCAACCTGATGGACCTCGCGCCGACGTTCCTCGACATCGGCGGCGTGAAGCTCCCGCCGGGGTTGAACAGCAAGTCGCTGTGGCCGGTACTCGCGTCGAAGAAAGCCGGGGAGGTGGACGCGGAGCGAACGTGGGTCGTAACCGGGCGCGAGCGGCACGTCGGCGACGCGCGCGAAGGCAACAAGCCTTATCCGCAACGCGCGCTGCGAACGAAAGACTTCCTCTACATTCGCAACTTCGAGCCGGACCGCTATCCGCTCGGCGACCCGAAATCTGTGACTGCGGACAAAGCACCCGACGCGAACACGCTGGAGAACGAAACCTACGCCGCGTTTGCGGACATGGACGCCAGCCCGACGAAAGCGTGGCTGATCGCGCACCGCAACGACAAGGAATGGAAGTGGCATTACGACTACGCGTTCGCCAAGCGGCCCGGCGAGGAGTTGTACGACCTGAAGGCCGACCCCGAGCAGTTGAAGAACGTAGCCGGTGATAAGACCTACGACGCGCCGCGCAAGCAACTCGCGGCGCAGTTGACGAAGATCCTCGCCGACGCCGGCGACCCGCGATTGGTCGAGAAGGATTGCCGGTTCGAGAAACCGCCGTTCACTGATGCGCCGCCGAGGAAGAAGTGACCCGCCCAAAGTAGTAGGCACACTCCCCGTGTGCCTACTACTTTCTAGCCCCACCTATACCGGAGGCTCTCCCGTGTATCGCATCGCCGTGCTCGTACTCCTCGCTCTCGCTCTGCCCGGGTCAGCCGCCGAACCGGTGAAACGGCCCAACATCGTCTGGATCGTCGTGGACGATATGTCCGCGAACTTCGGCTGTTACGGCGAGAAGTTGATCCAGACGCCGCACGTCGATCGGCTCGCGAAGGAGGGCACGCGCTTCAGCAAAGCCTTCACGACGGCTCCGGTATGTTCGCCGTGTCGGTCCGCGCTCATCACCGGGTGCTACCAGACGACCATCGGCGCGCACCACCACCGCAGCGGTCGCGGTGAGTTGAAGATCACGCTCCCGGGAGACGTGGTGCCAGTGCCGGTGCTGTTCCAGAAGGCGGGCTACTACACGTGCATCGGCGGGTTCCAGGCGACCGGCGACAAGCTCGGCAAGACGGATTACAACTTCGAGTGGAAGCCGGGAATGTACGACAGCAACGACTGGGCCGGGCGCAAACCGGGGCAGCCGTTCTTCCTGCAGGTTCAGTTGCACGGCGGGAAGTATCGCGGGCAGGGGCCGAACAAGAGTTGGCAGAATCGCGTTCTGAAGGAACTCGGCTCGAACACGAAGCCCTCGGACGTGGTGCTTCCGCCGTACTACCCGCGTGACCCGGTGATCCTTCAAGACTGGGCCGACTACCTCGACTGCTGCCGCTACACCGACAAGGAAGTTGGCGACGTGCTCGCGCGTTTGGAGAAGGAGAAACTGCTCGACGACACGGTCATCTTCTTCATGACGGACCACGGTATCAGCCACGCTCGCGGCAAGCAGTTCCTGTACGACGAAGGAACGCACATCCCGTTCATCGTTCGCGGTCCGGGCGTGGCGAAGGACAGCATCCGCGACGACCTGATCGAACACATCGACATGACCGCGACATCGCTCGCGCTCGCGGGGATCGACATTCCCAAGTGGATGCAGGGGCGCGACGTCCTTGCGAAGAGCTACGCGAAGCGCGACGCGGTGTTCGCCGCGCGCGACCGCTGCGACGAGACGATGGAACACCTCCGCAGCGTTCGCACCAGTCAGTTCAAATACATCCGCAACTACCTCAACGAGCGCCCGCACCTCCAGCCGTGCCGCTACAAGGACGACAAAGCCATCGTGCAAAAACTCCGCGAACTACACGCGGCGAAGAAGCTCGACGACCTCACGGAAAAGCTGTTGTTCTTGGAGACGCGCCCGGCGGAAGAACTCTATGACCTTACCTCCGACCCGCACGAGGTGAAGAACATGGCCGCCGACCCGAAGCACAAAACCACGCTCGAAGCGATGCGGAAACTGATCGCCGACTGGGAGGAAAAGACCGGCGACAAGGGCCGCAAGCCGGAACCGATGGCGATGTACGATTCGGACATGAAGGTGTATCTGGGCGGTGGTGCGAAGAAGACCAACAACGAGGTACTCCAGCAGAACATCGAGCTTAACAAGAAGTGGGCGAAGGAGGGGAAGTGATGCCCCAAGCCGCGGCCGACGTCGCGCTCCTCACGGACCGCCGCTACACGGCCGAGTCGGCCACTGCGGACGACTGGTATCTGGGCAACATCATTCAGGACGATCAGCTCCTTCGCGCGGCGCTGGCCCGTCAGGGGCTGTCCACTTCGCGCATCGACTGGTCGCGCCAGGATGTGGACTGGTCGAAATACCAGTGCCTGCTCTTCCGCACCACGTGGGACTACTTCGACCGCTTCGACGAATTCACGTCCTGGTTGGCGCGCGTCGAGACTCAGGTTTCGTTGTGCAACGCTGCGGAAACCGTGCGCTGGAACGTGGACAAGCACTACCTCGCGGACTTGGAGAGCCGCAGCGTTCCGGTCGTCGCGTCGCGCTTCGTCGAACGCGGAAGCGCAGCAACACTGGCCACACTGCTGGACGAAACGGGATGGAGCGAGGCCGTTATCAAGCCGTGCGTCTCCGGTGCGGCGCGGCACACATACCGCGTTTCTCGCGACACCGCGAGCGCGCTCGAACCGGTCGTGAAGTCGTTGCTCGCGAGCGAATCGCTCATCCTCCAACCGTTCCAGCGGAGCATCACCACCGAGGGCGAAGATTCGCTCCTGGTGTTCGGCGGGCGCTACACGCACGCGGTTCGCAAGGTCGCGAAAGCAGGTGACTTTCGCGTGCAAGACGACCACGGCGGCACGGTTCGCGCGTACCAACCGACGCGTCAACAGATCGAACTCGCCGAGAGCGCGACGGCGGCGTGTTCACCAGTTCCCGCTTACGCACGCGCCGACATCATCCGCGACAACGACGGACGGCTCGCGATCATGGAACTCGAATTGATCGAACCCGAACTCTGGATACGGTATCATCCGGCTTCGGCCGATGTGTTCGCCACCGCGGTGGTGGAACACATCTCGCGCAATTCGTGACCCGGGAGGAACACGTGCGACTCATCATGCTGTCCGTGTTCGCGGTCGTCTCGGGGGGCTTATGCCTCCCGCTCGCCCAAGCCGCCGATGCAAAGAAACCGAACGTGCTGTTCATCGCGGTGGACGACCTGAACCACTGGGTCGGCCACCTCGGGCGCAACCCGCAGACGAAGACGCCCAACATCGACCGGCTCGCGAAGATGGGTGTGACGTTCACGCACGCGTACTGCGCCGCGCCCGTGTGCAATCCATCGCGCGCGGCGATCATGTCCGGTATGCGCCCGGGCACAACCGGTGTGTACGACAACGGTCAGGCGTGGCAGCCGGTTATCGCGAAGGAGCAAACGCTCACCACGCAATTCCTGAAGGCGGGTTACAACGTCTACGGCAGCGGCAAGATTTACCACGCGAACGCACACCGCGACGGCGAATGGACCGACTACGTCGTCGGCGGCAAGGAGAAGGCCACACCGCACACGGACTCGAAGAACGACGGCGTCGGCGGCATCAAGTTTCGGCCGCTCACCGACGACTCGAAACTCTCCGACGAGAACATCGTCAACTACGGCATCGAGAAACTCGGTGCCAAGCACGAGAAGCCGTTCTTCGTCGCGGTCGGGTTGCACAAGCCGCATATGCCCTGGAATGTGCCGAAGAAGTATTATGACATGTTCCCGCTCGAGAAGATCGAGCTTCCGCCGACGCAGAAAGACGACCTCAAGGACGTGCCGTCGGCGGGCATCAAGTTCGCGAAGCCGATGGGCGACCACGCGGAGATGCTCAAGTCCGGGCGCTGGAAAGAAGCCGTGCAAGCGTACCTCGCGACCATCGCGTACTGCGACGCGCAAATCGGGCGCCTGCTCGACGCCTACGACAAGTCGCCGCACAAAGAGAACACCGTGATCGTCTTCTGGGGCGATCACGGCTGGCACCTCGGCGAGAAGGAGCACTGGCGCAAGTTCGCGCTGTGGGAGGAATCCACGCGAATGCCGTTCATCTGGGTCGCGCCCGGGGTCACGAAGGCCGGTGGCGTGTGTGACCGCACCGTGGACCTCATGAGCGTCTACCCGACGCTGTGCTCGCTCTGCGGAATCGAGAAGCCGAAGCACGCAGAAGGAGAGGACATTTCGCCGTTACTTCGCGACCCCAAGGCAAAGTGGGACAAGCCCGCGATCACCACCTACCACCTGAACAACCACGCGGTCCGCACCGCGAAGTGGCGCTACATCAGGTACGCCAACGGCGACGAGGAACTCTACGACCACGACAAGGACGAGTACGAGTGGACCAACTTGGCGAAGGACGAGAAGTTCGTGGACGTGAAGAAGGAACTCACGAAACTGCTCCCGACGACGAACAAGCCGGAACTGCCCGCCACCAAAGCGAAGGAGTGATTGCGATGCGCCGAACGTTCTTCGCTGCGATCGCGTCGCTGGTCGTCGTTCACCCGGGGGGCTTACGCCCCCCGGTCGCCCAGGGTGCTGACGCACCAAAGAAACCGAACATCGTCTTCATCCTCGCGGATGATCTCGGCTGGAAGGACGTGGCCTATCAGGGCAGCGACTTCCACGAAACGCCGAACCTCGACGCACTCGCGAAACAAGGAATGGTGTTCTCAAACGCTTACGCGGGCGCCGGCAACTGCGCGCCGAGTCGCGCGTGTTTGCTCTCGGGTCAGTACACATCGCGGCATCACGTGTTCGCGGTCGGCGACACCAACCGCGGCCCGAAGAACCTGATGCGGTTAATCCCGATCCCCAACAAGAGCGGATTGCCACCGGCACAGGTCACGATGGCCGAAGCACTCAAGGACGCGGGCTACAAGACCGGCATCTTCGGGAAGTGGCACCTCGGTGGCAAAGACGGAGCCGCGCCCAGCACGCAGGGCTTCGACACAGTGTTCGATTCGCGCCTGCCGAATCCGAACGCGAAGCGCGACGAGCCAACAGACCCGAAAGGCGCGTACTCGCTCACGAAGGCCGCGTGCGAGTTCATCGAAGCGAACAAGGACAAGCCGTTCTTCGTGTACCTACCGCACCACGCGATTCACTCCGCGCTCGAAGCGCGGCCCGAGTCGTTCAAGAAATTCCAGGCGAAGAACGCCGGCACGCAGCACAAGAACGCGCTATATGCCGCGTGCCTCTACGACCTCGACGACGCCGTCGGCGTGTTGCTCAGGAAGCTCGACGAGTTGAAACTGGCGGACAACACGCTGGTGGTGTTCACGTCCGACAATGGCGGGACGCAGCAGTCATCGCAGGAACCGCTTCGCGGGAACAAGGGCTGTTACTACGAAGGCGGTGTGCGCGAGCCGTTCGTCGCGCGCTGGCCCGGTGTCATCAAGCCCGGCACCACCAGCGCGGTGCCCATCATCAACATCGATCTCTTCCCGACGTTCCTCGCGGCGGTCGGTGCCGATGTGCCGAAGGGAAAGATACTCGACGGAGAAAGTCTCGTTCCGCTCTTCAAGGGTGAGAAGTCACTGAAGCGCGACGCGATCTTCTGGCACTTCCCGGGCTACCTCGACGACCCGGTGATTCGCGGGCGAGACCCGGTGTTCCGCACGCGCCCGGTGAGCGTCATCCGCGAGGGCGACTGGAAACTGCACCTCTACCACGAGGAATGGCAACTCGACGGCGGCAAGAACAAGCTCGCGACGAACAAAGCGGCGGAACTCTACAACCTCGCGGACGACATCGGCGAACGCAAAGACCTGTCGCTCAAGAACGTTGCGAAGCGCGACGAATTGCTTGGCGACCTGCTGAAATGGATCGAGGTGACGAAGGCACCGGTGCCGACCGAGAAGAACCCTGACTACAAGCCAGACGCCGCACCACCGAAGAAGAAGTAGTAGGCACGCGCCGTGTACCATCGCTCCACACGCCGAATCCGCTTGGTGGTATCGGCACCGCGTCGCGACGGCACACGGCAGGTGACTGCTACTTTGAAGGCTCCATCCGGTTTGACTCCCTCCCCTGTACCTTCTAGTCTGCTGCTAAATCAGCCCCGGCAATTATCGTGCGGAGACGGCGCAAATGGATCGGGTCAGCGCGGCGTGTGAATACCTCTTCGACCTACGACAAACGCGACAGCAAGTCGCGGCTCTGCCTGCGGACATCGTGCCGCGGTCGCTCGCGGAGGGATATCAAGTTCAACAGCGCCTCGTGCAGAACCTGTTGGATCAGTTCGGGGCGCAGCCTCTCGGGTACAAGATCGCCTGCACTAGCGAACTCGCCCAGAAGGCGCTCGGCGTTGACGGCCCGTTCTTCGGCGTGCTCCTTTCGCACTCGACACACCGCAGTCCGGCAACACTCCCGTGCGCGAACTTCACCGTTCGCTGTGTCGAATCCGAATTCGGGTTTGAGATGGCCGAAGATGTGCCCACCGGTGCGATCTACACGGCCGGTTCGATTCGCGAGTTCATCGGGACCGCGATGCCCTCGATCGAAGTCGTCGATCACCGGTATCACGACTGGAAGACAGTCGGCGCGCCGTCGCTGCTCGCCGACAACGCGATTCACGGCGCGTGGGTCGCGGGCAAACCGTATTCCGGTTGGCGTACCATCGACTTCGCAAGCCACCCGGTTTCACTTGTCGTAAACGGCGAGAAGACGTTCGCTGGTTCAGGCGCGGCTGTGCTCGGCAACCCGCTGAATGTCGTCGCGTGGCTAGCGAACGAACTGCCAAAGTTCGGACGCCGGTTGTCTCGCGGTGATCGGGTGACGACCGGTGTCACGACCGGCATCTACCTCGCGGAACCCGGCGATCATCTCACCGCCGAATTCGGCGCCCTCGGTCGGGTCGAACTGTCGTTCACACCGCGCTGACTTGCAGCAGCTCCCGTTGTGCTCGCGTCGAGGTCGCCAGTGCACCGTGTCTGCTTTTCGGTCTGGCTCTTGACGTTACTCCTCACGAGCGGTTCCGCATTCGCGTCCGATTCACCAACTCCGTCGTTCCCGAAAGAGATTCCGCCGCTGCGCAACGCGAATTGCGTCCGGTGTCACGGCGAGTAGGTGCTTGGCAAGCAGTGACGCCCACCCCGCGAAGGGCGCGAATTGTAAAATGTTCCACGTGGAATGTCGATGATCGTTAGAATGTCGTGCCGCTCCGTTCCACGCCGCCGAGCCTCTCCCATGCCCACCGACAGCCGCGATTTCGGCTACACCGCGAACGACCGCTGGGCAAAACTCCCACCCGGCTTCGGCTGGAAAGAAGTCGCCGCGGTCGCCACCGACTCACGCGACCGCGTGTTCGTGTTCAGTCGCGGTCAACACCCGCTCATGGTGTTCGACCCCGATGGCACGTTCAGTGAAGAATGGGACGCGTCGATGTTCGTTCGGCCGCACGGCATCACCATCGGACCGGACGACGCGGTGTATTGCACCGACGACATGGGGCACACCGTGCGCAAGTTCTCACCAACCGGCGAGTTGCTGTTTACGCTCGGCACGCACGGAGCGCCGGCTGACACCGGCGCGACCAGCATCGATTTTCGCACGATCAAGCATGCCGGACCGCCGTTCCACTACCCAACGAACCTCGCGATCGCGCCAGGCGGCGAACTTTACGTGACCGATGGTTACGGCAACTCGCGCGTTCACGTGTTCGCGCCCGACGGGCGGCTACTCTTCTCGTGGGGCGAACCGGGCAGCGGGCCGGGCCAGTTCCACGTGCCGCACGGAATTGCGATTGATCGCAACGGCGTGGTGCATGTCGCGGATCGCGAGAACAGCCGCATTCAGTGTTTCACGCCGAATGGCGACTTTCTTTCTGAATGGACCGGGTTGGCGCGGCCGTCGCAGGTGTTCATCGACCGTGCCGGGCGGTTCTTCGTCGCGGAGTTGGGCTACCGCGCCGGGATGTGGCCCGGCACGACGGCACCCACGCCCGACGCGACCGGTGGATGTGTGAGCGTGTTCGATCCACAGCGGAACCTCATCGCTCGCTGGGGAGGCGGAGAAAACCCGACCGCGCCCGGCGACTTCTTCGCCCCGCACGACCTCTGCGTCGATTCGCGAGGCGCGGTGTACGTTTCCGAAGTCACGTGGTCCGCGGGCGGCAATCGTGGACTGGTGGCACCGGACTGTCACGCACTGCAGAAGTTCTCGAAATAGGTGCCGCTTGCCGGGCGGCACTGGGAGCAGATTCGTTGAGCTATCCGAGATGGTCAGCAGTGCCGCCCGGCAAGCGGCACCTACCCGGACAATACCATGAAAGCTTGGCGGTTCCATGCGTTCGCGGACATGCGACTCGACGACGTGCCCGAACCCGCGTGCGGTGCCGGTCACGTCATCGTCGAACCGATCTGCGTTCAGCCGAGCGTCACCGAAGCGCAACTCGCGCAGGGCATCCCGACGCTCGCGTATGATCGCGTCAAGCGGCGACTCGAAACGGAATCGCCACTTCAGCTATTCGGGCACGAGTTCTGTGCGCGCGTTCTGGAAGTCGGACCGGGTGTGAAGCGAGTGAAGGTCGGTGATCGCGTCGCAGCGCGGGCAAAGCTGCCGTGCGGAACGTGCCCGCTGTGCCTCTCCGAACGCAGTTCGTTGTGCCGCAAGGGGCCGGTGATTGGCTTCGACCTACCGGGGTGTTTCGCGGAGCGGGCTCGCATTCCAGAGATCGCGCTGACGCTCGTGGACGACCGCATTTCGGACAGCGAAGCCGCGTGCCTTCAGTCGCTCAGCGACAGCGTCGCGGCCGTTGAGACCGCCGAACTGCGAATGGCGGATACGGTGGTAATCTTCGGTCAGGGGAGCATGGGGTTGGAGTGTTTGCAGATCGCCCGCATCAGCGGCGCGGGGCGAATCATCACCGTGGACGTGCGCGAGGAAGCGTGCGCGATGTCGCGCGAACTCGGTGCGGACCACGCGCTCAACGCGAAGGGGTGCGACGTCGTCAGGGTGATTCACGACCTCACCGAAGGCAACGGCGCGGACGTGGTGTTCGAGTGCGCCGGCGGCAGTCCGAAGCAGGGTCTTGCGGGCAACCAGTCGCTGCTGAACGCGCTCGACTCGGTACGCTCCGGCGGGAAGATCATCGGTGTGTCGTGGTTTGGCGCGCCGCTCGAAGTGAACATCGACTTCCTCCGCGAGCGCAGCCTCCGCTATCTTTTCCCGGACATCAGCACGCTCGGCCACCTCGAACACACCGTGCGGCTCGTCGCTTCCGGCCGCGTCCGGCTCAAACCCACCATCACGCACATCCTGCCCGGACTCGATTCGGTTCCGCAGGCGTTCGAGATCACTGCGAACAAGGGAAGGCACAAGGCGATCAACCCCGCGCAAGTGATGATGCGCGGGTGACGGCTACGCCCCGAGGTACTGCCGCAACGCCATGTGAAGGTTGTCGCAGCGGTCGTGCCAGTTGCGCTGGTCTTTCGGCATATATTCCTTCACCGGGCGGAACGCGGCGACCACGCACAAACGCAGTTGGCCGGGGTCCGGTTTGTCCATCTGAAGTTCCAGTTCGATTGGCTCCTGACCTATCGGAACGGCCGGTCGGCGCGCCGCGAACCAGCTGAAAATGCCGCTCCCGCCTTTCGCTTCCTTGTAGCCGGTTGGAATGCCCAGTCTCATGCGAATCACGCCTGGCTCGCTCGCGAGAACCTGACCGCCGAAGTCTTCAACGAACCCGCGGAGTTTCGCTGCGGCAAGGCGCTCCGGCATGAATGCCTCGAACGCATGTGTCACGTGGTATGGGTCGGTAGGCGGTTGTAGCACCTGCGGTTGTTCTTCCGTCGGGGCCGTCGGCTCCCAGCCCTCCGGCATCGTCGCTTCCCAGTAATTCTCGCCGAGTGCCTGCCCGAACATCAATGCGAGTTCTTGCGCGCTCTGCTGGCGCTCATTCGGGTACTTCGAGAGAGCGAGTTGTACCACCGCTTCGAGCGCCGCGGGGAGGAACTCGCAGCCGATACGCGAGAACCGCGGTGGCGATTCCTTGATGTGCGCCGCGAGCAACCGCTCCTGATAGGAGTAGTTGAACGGCAACCGTCCCGTGAGCATTTCGTAGAGGATGATGCCGACCGAGTAGAGATCGCTGCGAGAATCGACACGGTCGCCGCGAATCATTTCTGGGCTGACGTAGCTCGGGGTGCCGATCGCATAAATCGGCCCGTGCCCGGTAAGTTCGGCGAGTTGAATGTGCGGTTTCGCGGCGAACCCGGCGAACCCAAAATCCATCACTTTCAGCGATTCCTGATCGGTGTCCGTGTTCAGCACCATCAAGTTCGCGGGCTTGAGATCTCTGTGAACGATACCGGCGGCGTGCGCGGCCTGGAGCGCGTGACAGAAGCAGCCGAGCAACCGGCCGACACGTTCAGGAGCGAGGTTGCGGTTCCGCGCGAGGAACTCTTCGAGCGTGATGCCGGGCACGTACTCCATCACGAGACACGGGCCGATCGGGTCATCGGCCGCTGCTTCAAACAACCGCACTGCGTAAGGGTGGTTGAAGTTCGCCATCGACTTGACTTCCGCCTCGAAAAATTGGCGGAAGTTCGAGTGCGCGACGACGTGATCGTGAATCCGCTTCACCACAACGCGGTAGTTGGGGTACTTGATCGGAGAAGCCAGGAATACTTCGGCGTTGCTGCCAATACCGAGCGCGTGGAGCAGCCGGTACTTGCCGAGCGCGGTCGTTCCCACCATCCGTGTACCCCCGCCGAGCGTGCTTCAAGTTACGCAAGGCTAGGATGCTTTCGGCCGCGCGGCAAACACCTCCGAACCGCGCCGCGCTACAGTTCGTTCGGTTCCCACCGGTACTCAACTGCACTCTCCCACACACCGCCCGGCGGGAGTACGCGCCACCCACTATCGACCCCGCGAGCCTGAAGGTTTGAGGCGTCAGCAGAACACGAGTACGGCTCGATCGCGACCGCGTGCCGGTGCGCCGGCGTGAACAGCACGAGATCGCGGAACGATGCATCGGCCAGCACGCGAAGTTTGCCGTGAGCGTTGGGATGCGAGAGGGTCGCGACTTCGATCAGTTCGCTGTTCGGCGATGTCGAGCCAGTCACGCCGTTAAACACATGGTCGAGTGCGGTCGCACCCACCGTTCGCGGCGCACGGAAGTCAAACTCTGAAGGCAGTTCCTTCCGCCGACCGGTGGGCAGGTTGCCGGCGTCCACGTCCCAAACTTCATTCACATTCGCCTTCAACACACAGTCGGCGATGCCCGGGTCGTTCATGCCAGGAAGACGGAAGTAGCCGTGATAACCCAGGCCGAAGGGCAACGGCCCGTTGCCGACGTTCTCAACGCGAGCGTCAACGCGGAGCTTGTTCGCGTAGAGCCGGTAGGTCACGCTGAAAGCAAAGTCCGACGGCCACAGCGGGAGCGCTTCAGGCAAGTCTTTCGCGAGGTTGAACTCCCCTGTTACGAACGCGAAATCCGCGTCGCCGTTCCAGTCGGTGACGCGCCATTTATTCCGTGGCGTGAACCCGTGGATCGCGTGGAGTTTACTCGACTCGTTCAGCGGAAGCTGATACGTCTTGCCTTCAAATGTGAACTTGCCGTCGCGCAGCCGCCCCGGGAATGGGAACAGAATCGGGTGCCCGCTTCGGGTTGGAACCGGGTTACTTTCCCAGTCGGGCATGTGGAACAGGATGTCGGCCCAGCGGTTGTCGTCCTGCTTCACTTGCCACTTGAGGCAGTTGAACCCCCACTGCGGCCAGACTTCCGCGCGTACTGTCCTGGTGTCGTTGATGAGTTCGTAAATCTCGCCGCCGCGGTCGCCGGCCTTGCCCTGAGATGTGCGTACTTCAAAAGCCATTGTGTGCCCCTTAACTTCTAAGATGAGGTCGTGCGGAGGTGATTGTACTCCGCCCACAACACCGAATTCACGGAACATCCGATGCCGACATTCTCCTCTTCCCAACTCACGAGTCTCGCGCAGGCGATGTTCGAGGCCGTTGTCGTACCTGCGGCCGACGCGAATATCGTTGCGCGAAGCCTCGTGGACGCGAACCTGTGCGGGCACGACTCACACGGTGTGATGCGCGTGCCGCAGTACATCGACTTCTTACGCAAGGGCACTTACAAGGCCGGCGCGGCGCTGACGGTAATCTCAGAAACACCCGCGGTGGTCGCGGCCGACGCGGGTTGGGGGTTGGGGCAGGTTCAAACGTACCGCCTGCTCGACAAACTATTGCCGAAGGCGAAGGCGCTGGGCATCGCGGCCGGCACGCTGCGGAACTGCGGGCACACCGGGCGCCTCGGTGAGTACGCGGAGTTCGCGGCGAAGGAAAACATGGCGCTGTTCGCGGCGGTGAACTCGCACGGCTCCGGGCGCCGGGTCGCACCACCTGGCGGCACCGAAGGCCGCATCAGCACCAACCCCATCTGCATGGGTGCACCGACCTCCGGCGCACCAGTGGTCATCGACTTCGGCACGAGCGCCGCGGCCGAAGGCAAAGTGCGTGCGCAGTTCCAGAAGAAGGAATCGGCGCCGGACGGTTGGCTCATCGACCACACCGGCGCGCCCACGAACGACCCCGGCGTACTCTACAGCGAGCCGCGCGGCAACCTGCTGCCGTTCGGCGGGACGCAAGCGTACAAAGGGTTCGGCCTCGGGTTGCTCCTCGACCTACTGTGCGGCGGGCTGTCGGGAGGTTCGTGCAGCAACCCGACGTTCCCGCTCGCTGGTCAGGGGAACGCGGCCGTATTCGTGCTGTTCAACCCGGCGCTGTTCGGCGGCACCGATCACTTCCTGAAGGAAACGACCGGCTTGACGTCCTACGTGCGCTCGTGTCCCACGGCAGCGGGCGCGGGACCAATCACGCTCCCGGGCGACCCCGAACGACTGACAAAAGAGAAGCGGCTCGCGACCGGCATCCCGGTGCCAGACGGCACGTGGGAACTCATCACGAAAGCCGCGGGTGAGCTGAAAGTGCCCATCCCGGGCTGAGATCGGGCGTTGGTGTTCGGCGCTCGAAGTCCACCACCGAAAAAATCGTGGACCGGTACCGCCACGGCGCGGCATTACACTTTGTCCCTGTCCGTTCCTCTCGTCGGAGTGAATCATGTTCGCGACGTGTCGTGTCCTCTTCGTCCTAGCTCTCGGTGTCGGGTTCGTCGGCGTGCCGACGGCCCGCGCCGACGACAAGAACCCCGAGAAGCCGCAACCGGCCGCGGAGCCAGCGAAGACCATCGTCATCCAGATCGATGCGAGCAAACTCCCGCCCGATGTGCTCAAACAACTCCTGCAACTGGCCGAGAAGCCGAAGCAGATCGCTGAGCCGGTCAAGCCGGGGGTGAAGCCGGGCGCCGAGCCGGTCAAGCCGGGGGTGAAGCCGGGCGCCGAGCCGGTCAAGCCGGGGGTGAAGCCGGGCGCCGAGCCGGTCAAGCCGGGGGTGAAGCCGGGCGCCGAGCCAGTGAAGCCTGGCGTGAAGCCCGCGGTTGAGCCGGTCAAGCCGGGGGTGAAGCCGGGCGCCGAGCCAGTGAAGCCTGGCGTGAAGCCCGCGGTTGAGCCGGTCAAGCCGGGGGTGAAGCCGGGCGCTGAGCCGGTCAAGCCGGGCACGAAGGTGATCAGTTTGGGCGATGCCATCGCCATCGCTGAGAAGACCGCGCAGGGCACCGCAGTGAAAGCCGAGCGGAAGACCGAGGACGGCGCCATCGATTTCAAGGTTGAGGTGCAAGGCGCCAAAGGCGGCAAGACGAACCTCACCATCGACGCCAGCGGCAAGGTGACCGGCACCGAAAATAAGGAAGGCGAGAAGGGCAAAGGCAAGAAGAAGAAGAACGACTGAACGCCCTCGCCCAATCGCAGCACACACGCGGCCGGGTTCATCCCGGCCGTTTTCGTTATTGCTCAACACCACCGACCAACTCGTTACCGCCGCAACGAGTACAGCACGATCGCGCTCGCGATGCGCAACGCGCTCTCCTTGTCGTGGCCGAGACAGTCCGCGGACTTGTGGCCCTCGATCGCGCAACCGATGTCGTACTTGCTGTAAATCACCACCCAGCGGCCATCAATCTTGATGCCCTCCAGCATCACCGGGTAAGAGCGCAGTTCTTTCTCCGCGCCGGTTCCCTCGGCGTTCTCGCGACGGCACCTCACGCTTCCCAAATTGATCCCCGCCTGCGACGCGATCTTCGCAAGCGGTTCCTTGCCGTCCGCCGTGATCGGAATCGTCATCAGTTTTTGGTCCGGGAACATCTTCAGCATCGCGTCTCGGAAGGATTGATCGAACGCGCGCCACTGCTTGATCTCGTTGCACGCTGCGTCCGCGAGCAAGAGGCCGCCGGTTTGCAAGTTAGCCTTGATGTTGTCGGACTCGTCCGGCGTGAACGTCACTGGCTTGCGCCCGTGCAGGTACATGAACTTGTATTTCGTCAGTTTGTCGTCAGAAGGCTGAAGCACCTCGCTAGTCAGCGCCACATCGAGCTTCGCGTGCTGGCCGAGGTAGGCCATCAGGTTCCGCAAGGCGTCGGACGCCGGCGGCTGCTGAACGCTCGCGTCACTGATGTACTTCAGTTGCAGCGCGCGGAACTTGCTCCGCGCGATCCCGCTGTCGGGCGTGACCAAGATCGTCTTCGTGAGCTTAGGCTTGGGCAGTTCCATACCGGTCGCGTAGGCGATGATGTTGCGCGACAGGCAGAACGCTTTCTCGCCGCGGTTCTTCGGGTCGCGCCCGTCGGCCGGAATGAATCGCCGCTCTTCCCAGTACCCCGCGAGCGGCGAGGGACTAAAGATGGCAACAGTGCGACACCCGCGATCGAGGTACAACAGGTCCGGGAAGTCCGCCGGGTTCACGCCGGGGAACATGGTCCAGATCGCGTGTTCCGGTGGCAGCTTTTTGAGCGAACTACCGGGGAAGATTCGCGCCAGCAGTTTCTCGAAGGAGCCTGCGAATTCCTTGTCGCCGCAGCACGCTTCACCAAGCAGGAACCCTCCTTCTTCGACGTACCGTTTCAGGATTTGTTCGGGAACCGTGAGCGCGGGTTCGGTCGGTCGCGACACGAACGGCATCGGCCCGTGGCCGTTCAGGTACACCAGCGGCGATTGCAACAGCAGCCCGACTTCAGAGTCGATCTTCGCTTGCGTGGAGAGGTCTTGAAGGCGCATGTCATAGACCTGCCACGACAGCGGGGCACCGTCGAAGATTTCGCGCTGCGCGAACTCGACCATGTTGCGGCAGTCGCTGTGCTTCCGGTTCCAGTTCGGCGCATCGGTGATGGTGCCGTCTGAGTCACGCTCGGTGAGAATGGCCTGATCGAGTTTGCCGACTTCGCCCTTGATGTAGTTGCCCCACGCGAATTTGCTCACGAGTACCGGCGTGCGACCCTTCGAGAGGTAGAGCAGCGCGAAGGCGGAGGTGATGGTCGGATAGCCCTTGTCGATACCGGGTGCGCCGGAAGTGTACGCGAACGAGCCGTCGCTCTGTTGGAGCTTCACGAGCTTCTCGCATCCCTCGCGATACCAGTCCATTTTGCCGATGAACCGCTGCCCGGAGAGCCGGCCGAGACGCTCGATGCCGTAGTAGTTGTAGAAGTACGACTTGCCCTGCTCGAAGTTGAAATGCGCCCCGATGTAGAACATGCCCTTCGCGAGCGCGCTGTTGTCCGGGTAGATACCGCACTTCGCGGCGATACCAGTAGTCGCGTTCAACTCCTGTTCGCTCTTGTCCAAGCCCATGTTCGCGATGAGCAGCCCGCACGCGCCGCCGACGCTCATGGTGTAGCTCGGTCCCTCGCCACCGGCATTGTGGTACATCCAGTACCCGGCCTTCGGGTTCAGCCGGTCCGGCTTCTGGGTTCGGGTGTAGTAATCCTGAATGTCCTTCCAGAGTTGATCCTCGACCTTCACGCCCGCGGTCTTCGCGGCGTACAGCCCGAGCAGCGCGTATTGCGTGTTCGAGTTGTCCGCGATGTCGTTACCGGGGTAGCTCCAGCCTTCCAGTTTCCCGCCGCGGCGGATCACGTTCTTCTCGAACCACTCCACGTTTTTCGCAATCTTCGGAAGGTCTTTCTTGTCGCGCGACAAGATCAGCGCCTCGGATAGTGCCATCGTCTGAAGCGCGACGACGTAGGTTTTGGTCGGGTTGAGTTTGCGGAGGTAGTCGAGTCCGCCCTTGACGGTGGGGCTATCGACCTTCTCGCCGGAGTTGAGTAGCGCGAGGACCGCGAGTGCGGTGGTGCCGCCGTCCATGTCCACGAGCGACTTGAGGACGACCCCTTCCCAGTGGCCGTTGTTCTTCGCGGCGGTGTCCTTGAGGTACTTCACGCCCTTGTCGATGGAGTCCTTGACCTTGCCGACAAGTTCGCCATCCGGGTTCGCTGCCTGCGCCGGTGCCGGTGCCGGTTGTGCGGCGGTGGGCGCCGAGGAAGTGAGCAACAGCCCTACGCACAGCGCAAGGCCGACGGCCAACAGCGAACGGGTCATGTCGTGAACCTCCGAGACGTGTACAGAACCTCTCCCCCCAACCCCCTCCCCTAAGAAGGGAGGGGGAGAAGATCCGGCCCCCCCTCCCTTCTTAGGGGAGGGGGTTGGGGGGAGAGGTTCTGTGCACCACCCATTATACACTCACCAGCGGAGCGGTTTCTGCCACGCTTCTTTGAGCACACCGAGCTTAACCCAAAGCAGCCACTCGCCGTTGGCACCAGCGACGCGCAATCGCGCGTCGGAGACGGTGACCCCCACCCGCGTAACCGGCACGCCCGCGAAACACACCTCGAACGCGGTGGCATTCTCCGGCTTCACTTCCACCAGGAATCGCGTCGGGGATTCGCTGAACAGTTTCGCCTCGTCGGACAGCGCGCCCGGCAGCGCAGTGATGTCGGCCCCGATTCCGCCCGCGAAGCACATCTCCGCGACCGCGACCGCGACCCCGCCTTCGCTCAGGTCGTGACAGGCGCGAACCAAGCCACGCGCGATGGCGGAATGCACCGCGGCAAACGTTTTGGGCGCGGTCGTCAGATCAACTTGCGGCACACTCCCGCCGCTGCGCCCGGTCACGAGATTGAAGTGCGAAGCGCCGAGTTCGTCCTTCGTGGTCCCGACCAGATAGAGCGCGTTGCCGACTTCCTTCAGATCCATCGTGACGCACTTGCGCACGTCCGGCACGCGACCCATCGCTGTCACGAGCAGCGTGTGCGGAATGTCTAACCGCTCGCCGCCCTTCCCCGTGTAGGTGTTGTTCAAACTGTCTTTGCCGCTGATGAACGGCGTGCCGAACGCGACCGCCACATCGCGACACGCCTCCGCGGTGCGAACCAGCGCGCCGAGCACCTTCGGGTCGTGGATGTTGCCCCAGCAGAAGTTGTCGAGGATCGCGACGCGCTTCGGGTCCGCGCCGACCGCGACCACGTTGCGAACAGCCTCGTCAATCGCGCACGCGGCGGCGGCATAGGGGTCGATGTCCGCGAACCGCGGGTTGATGCCACAGCCCACCGCGGCCCCGGTCCACTTCCCGAGAACCGGCATCACGACCGCCGCATCGGAAGGCCCGTCGTTCGCCACGCCAACGAGCGGCTTGATCACGCTGCCGCCCTGAACCTCGTGGTCGTACTGGCGAATCACCCATTCCTTGGAACACACTGAGTAGTTCGACAGAATCGCCACCAGAACATCTTGCGGCGCACTCGCTTTCTCCTCTCCACCAGCCACCTCCATGCCCACTCGCTGCGCCGAGTGGGCGCTCGCTGGCGCCCACTCGGCGCTCTTGACGACAGTGGGGCGTCCTTCATGAAGGAAGTGCATGTCGAGATCGGCGACCACATTCCCCTGGTACGAAAGCTTGAGTCGCCCACTTGCTTCAAATGTGCCCAGCACGGCAGCTTCCACTTCTTCGCTCGCGCACAGGACGCGAAGCTCATCCCACTTACCTGCTGGCACGGACAGCACCATTCGCTCTTGCGATTCGCTAATCCAGATCTCGGTGTAGCTCAGTCCTTCATACTTGAGCGGAGCTTTGTCCAGTTGCACGGTCGCGCCGAGGTCCGCACCCATCTCGCCGACGGCCGACGAAAAGCCGCCGGCCCCGCAGTCGGTGATCGCGGTGAACAGTCCGCGATCGCGCGCCTGAATGATGACATCCTGCACCTTCTTCTCGGTGATCGCGTTGCCGATCTGCACCGCGCCGCCGCTGACGGTTTCCGATTCGTGCGTGAGTTCGAGACTGGAGAACGTCGCACCGTGAATCCCGTCGCGCCCGGTGCGCCCGCCGACCGCGACGATCAGGTCGCCATCGAGAACCTTCTTGAACGCCTTGTCGTGCGGGATCATTCCGATGGTGCCGCAGAACACCAACGGGTTCGCGAGGTATCGCTCGTCGAAGAGAATTGCCCCATTCACAGTGGGAATGCCCATCCGGTTGCCGTAGTCGCGCACACCCGCGACCACGCCGCGCATTACGCGTCGCGGGTGCAGCACGCCCTGCGGGAGTAGGTTCGCGTCGAAGTCCGGCGGCGCGAAGCAAAACACGTCGGTGTTGCACACCGGTTTCGCGCCGAGTCCGGTGCCGAGCAGGTCGCGAATCACGCCGCCCAGGCCGGTGTTCGCGCCGCCGTATGGCTCGATCGCGCTGGGGTGGTTGTGTGTTTCGACCTTGATGCAAATGTGGAAGTCGTCGTCGAACTTCACGATCCCCGCGTTGTCGCTGAACACGCTCACGCACCAGTCGTCCGCACCAAGCGTTTGCCGAATCGTCTGCGTCGCCCCGAACACCGTCTCTTTCAGAAGGTTCTTGTAGACACGCGTTTGCCCGGTGCCGTGGTCCGTAAACGTGATCGTGCCTTTGAGTGTCTTGTGCGAGCAGTGTTCGGACCACGTTTGCGCGATGCTTTCGAGTTCCGCGTCGGTCGGCCCGCGGTTTAGGTCCTGGAAGTGCGCCTGAACCACTTTCATCTCATCGAGCGAGAGTGCGAGGGTGCCGTCTTTGCTCGCTTTGAGTAAGCCCGCGTCGTCGAGATGCGCGATCGGAACAGTGACGAGTTTGAACTGGTACGGCGAACCAAAACCAAGATGATCCGCCTTAACGGGTCCGACCACGATTTGCTCGATGGCGTCGTTCGCGAGCACCTTGCGGAACAGCACGTCGCGGTCGAGCGACGGGAGTTCGGGTGTGCCGTAGTAGCGCCGGAACGTGCGCACCGCAGTGACCGGCACGCCGAGCATTTTCACCGCGTCGAGAACCGTTTGCGCCACCGGGTCCATCACGCCGGGCTTCAGCAGCACCGTGTACGAATGCGCGGTGCGCGAACCGACCAGGCTAAACTCCGCGCTCTCAACGAGCGGGTCGGCAAGCACCTCGCTGGCGAGGCGCGCGCGCTGTTCGTCGGTGAGTTCGCCTTCGAGCAGGAAGCCGCGCGCGCTCGCGGAGATCAGGTCGCCGCCGCGGTCGCCGTGCGTGAGCAGATCGAACTCGTCGCAGACGCGTTCGCGCTCGCCGTCCTTACCAAGCGGGCGAATTTCAAGTTCCCAGAGCATCGCGTACCTGCTTCCCTTCGGTTAACCACTGCACGAGTCCGGCATGGTCACCGGTTTCGAGTAGCGAACGGAATTCTTGTAATCGTTGCGTGAACGTAGAGAGCGCGGAGAGAACACTGTCTTTGTTCGCGGCGAAGATCGCGGCCCACAGTTCGGGGTCGCCCGCCGCGACGCGAGTGACATCACGGAATCCACCAGCGGTGAGGCGGAGCCAGTCCGATTGCGTCACCCCGGCCACTGCGGACGCAACCGCGTGCGGCAGGTGACTGGTGAACGCGAGCGTGCGGTCGTGCTCCTCGGCGTTCATCAGCACGACTCGCGAACCTAGCGCCTCCCAGAACCGACCGACCGCGAGTGTGCGCTCCCAGTTCGCGCCGAACGGACTCATGATGACCGCGGTGACGCGGTTCACGAACAGATCGGCGCAACTGAATCCCGAACCGGACTTCTCGGACCCAGCCAACGGGTGAGCCGGGACGTACTCCACGCCCTGAGGCAGGTTTCCACGAACCGCGGCGACGATCGCGGCCTTCGTGCTGCCGGCATCGGTGAACAGCGTGCCCGGTTTCACGTACTGCGCGGCGGCGATGATGACCTCTGCGATCCGGTCCACGGGCGTGCAGACGACGACCAACCCCGAGCCGGCAACACCTTCGGCCAGGTCCGTGCGATAGTCATCGAGAGCTGCTCCGGCGAGAACGCGCGCGATGGCGTCCGTGTTGCGGTCCACACCGACGACGCGACCGACCACCCCCCGCGATTTCGCCGCGAGGCCAACGGAGCCACCGATCAAACCGACGCCGACAATCGTAATCTGGTCGAACAGCATTCCGAGATTATAAGAACGGCGGCGAAACGATGCCCACGTCGCGCCGCGCGGCGGAACGGTTTCTTCCGCCGCTTGCGGTTACGCGAGCTTGCTACGCGCGGCATGATACGAGATAAAGGACTCATGCCCGCTGCCATCCACAATTCCGGTCTCCCGTCGCGCCGCGACTGGCTCCGCATCGGCGTTCCCGCCGCAATCGGCGCGCTGTTGCCGCGGGTGCAAGGGAAACCCTCGCCTGAAGGCGAGGGTTTCGGCCGCGCGAAGTCCGTTGTCGTGATCTTCACCAGCGGCGGGCAGAGCCAGCTCGACACCTGGGATCCAAAGCCGAACGCGCCGGAGGAGATTCGCGGCGCGTTCCGCACGATTCAGACGCGCAATCCCGAACTGCGAGTCTGCGAACATCTGCCTCGCATGGCTGAGATAGCGAATCGCTACGCGATCCTGCGATCGATGACACACGACGACCTCGACCACGGCTCCGCGTGCTACCTCGCGCTCACCGGTCAGCACCACCCGCGGAAGTCGTCCAACCCACCGCCGCGCCCAACCGACTTCCCCGCTCTCGGCGCTGTGTTGAAGCGGTTGCGGACGGCGAAGGAATTCCCGCACACCGCGGTTCACGTGAACGGTCCACTGCTCGCACCAAAGGAGGTTTCGCCGGGGCAGTACGGCGGCTTCTTGGGGCGCGCGTACGAACCGGCCGAACTCGGTAACGTCACCGACACGGACCGGCTCGTCGAGTCGCTGAATCTGCCTTCGGACGTTCCTGCGGACCGGCTCGCGTCGCGCCGCGACCTGCTCGCGAAACTCGATCCTGGCACGAACGCCGACCCGCTTGCGCGGAAGGCGTTCGAGTTGGTGAACGCGCCGCGCGTGCAAGCCGCGTTCGACCTCGACCGCGAACCGGAGAAGCTCCGCGACCGCTACGGCCGGCACCGCTCAGGGCAAGCGTGCCTCATGGCGCGCCGGCTCGTCGAAGCTGGGGTTCCCTGGCTCACGGTGTTCTTCAACCACGGCATTCGCGGACAGGACGATCACCCCGACGACACCGACGAGTACGGCTGGGACACGCACAACGACGTCTTCGATTCGTTGAAAACGCATCTGCTCCCGCGATTCGACCACAGCGTCTCCGCGTTCCTCGAAGACATGGGTTCGCGGGGGTTGTTGGAAACGACGCTCGTGGTGGTGATGGGCGAGTTCGGCCGCGCGCCGTTGGTGGCTGTAGAGAAGAACTTCGCGGGAACTTCGCCCGGTCGGAAGCACTGGGGTGCGTGCTACACCGTGCTGCTCGCGGGTGCCGGCGTCGTGCCTGGTGCTTTGTACGGGAAGTCGGACCGGTTCGCGGCGTACCCCGCGAACGATCCGACCACACCAGGCGACCTCGCGGCAACAATGTTTTCTGCGCTCGGCATCAGCCCCGACGCGCACTACACCGACGCCACCGACCGACCGTATCGCGCGGTCGCGGGTAGCCCGGTTACGAAACTGTTCCGCTGAGTATCACACATGCGCACCTTGTTCTGCCTCACCGCGTTCGCGCTCGGCTCCTCCGCGCGTGCCGACGACTTCAGGCCACTGTTCGACGGCAAGACGCTCGACGGGTGGACGTTCATCGTGAAACTCGACAAGGACGGGAAGAAGGCGGACCCGAAGGACACGTGGAGTGCGACCGACGGCTACATCCGCTGTACCGGCAAGCCGAACGGTTGCCTGGTTACGAAGAGCGAATACGCCGACTACGTTCTGAAACTGAAGTGGCGTTTCCCCGCGAACACCACTGGCGGCAACACCGGCGTGTTGCTCCACGTTCAAGACGAGAAGTACTGGCCCACGTCGATCGAAGTGCAACTGTTGACTGGCCGCGCGGGGGACATTCTGCTCACCAACCCGCCCGACGCGAAGCTCGAAGGGGACAAGGCCCGCCAGGATCCGAAACTGGAACGCCGCTACTTCCGCGCCGAGACGAAAGCGCCCCTTGAGAAGAAGTTGGGCGAGTGGAACGACCTCGAAGTGACCTGCAAAGGCGGCGACATCACCCTCGTCATCAACGGAGTGCAGGTGAACGAGGGGAAGAACGGCAACCTCACCAAAGGGCGCATCGCCCTCCAATCAGAGGGCGCAGAGGTTCACTTCAAGGATGTGGTTCTGAAGAAGCTGAAGTGAACACCTGCGCCACTCAATCGCCGTTTAGCGTTGGACCCGAAGGGGCCAAATGGTTCTGGACGTATCACACCAGCGCAATGGTGTGGTTACTCAACTGCTCGCTGCCCTTCTCTGTGACGAGATAGTTGTGTTCAATGCGAAGACCGCCTACGCCATCGACGTACAACCCCGGTTCGAGCGTGACCACATCGCCCGCCACCAGCGTTTCGGACGAGTTCCGCACGATGTACGGCGGTTCCGGGTGCGAGATGCCCAGCCCGTGACCGCCGTGCGTGGTGAAGTAGTCCGCCATGTCCCCGAACGCGGTGCGCATCGCGTCGTAAACGTGTTGACACGCCACGCCAGCCTTCAGCGCCTTCGCGCCGGCCGCAATCGCGCCGAGGCTCAGGTCCATCGACTTCTGTTGGTCGGCCGTCGGCTTCCCGCCGACGCAAATGGTGTTCGTGAAGTCGCTGCGGTAGCCCTGAACGATTACCGAGTAATCGAGAATGAAGAATTCGCCGGCTTCGAGTTTGTGCGACGTGGGTGGGCCGCCGCGTTTCTTGCTGCCGGGTGACACTGTGAAGTCGCCGTACACGACGGCCCAGTGACCGAGCGCCGCGTACACCGCGTTCGCGACTCCCGCGTACACCTCGAGTTCGGTCATCCCTGGCTTGATGTTCGCGCGTGCCCACGCGTGCCCCACGTCGCACGCCTTCATGCACGTCTGGAGTTGCGAGACTTCGTCCGGGTCTTTTCGCCGGCGCATGTCTGTAACGATGTCGATGATCTTCGGCGCGAGTTCGTCCGCGAGGCCATCGTGGATGCGCCCGCCGTTGGCAACGAGCGACGGTCGCAGAATAAGGCGACGGGGGGCGAGTGCGGCTTCCTGTCCGCTGTACCACGGGAGCGGCTTCCGCTCATCGACGTGAGACAGTTCGACGCTCTTGGGAAGTTTGCTGTCGTGGAACAGCGTGGCGTGCCCGTCTTCGTGGATCACGAGCAGTCCGCCGAAATCCGCGGACATGCTCACGCCATCGACGTGGAAGTTCGCAAAGTACCTCAGGTGAAGCGGGTCCGCGAGCACGACCGCGTGCCCGGGTTTTAGGCGATCCAGAAATCGCAGGCGACGCGCTTTACAGCCTTCAGCGGTGAGCATGGTGTTTCCTTATTCCCCTAGCAGGTCCGAACTGCCCTTCGATTCCGATTTGTAGATGATGTCCACCGCGAGCGTCGCGGCAAGAAGGAGCATCTTCGCGAGCGGTTGCTCCGCGAGTTCCGGGTTCACTTTCAGGTAGTAGTTGTCGGCCGAGAAGAACATTTCCTTCGCCAGGCCCGCAAGGCCGCCGAGCTTCTTCGACACCTCGCCGAGTTCCACTTTCCCATCTTCCGTGAGGAACTTGTAGTTGAACCCAAACATTTTGCCCTTCACGTTGGCAAAGTAGTTGTCGTCCTTGTCGTACACGTGGAACCCGCCGCTGATCGTCAAGAACTTGCTCTTGAAGGTACCGATGAGTTGCCCCTGTGCGTCCCGCACTTCGACGCGCGACCGGAACAGATACCACCCGCGGCGCAGCGTGAACACGAGCGAATCGTCTGGTTTTTCTCGCACCTCCACCAGGGTTGGGAGGAGTTGCTTACTCATCACCCACCGTAGCGCCTGGGTCAACCCGCTGATGTTCTCGGTTGCGGCGCCGACCGGTTCGCCGTTCTCGCCGTTCTTGATTTCGTAACTCTGAACCGAAGAGAAAATCTTCTTGTGCTCGGTGATCGCGAACGTGTTGCATTCCAGCACGGGGCGCTCCGGGATGAGTTATGCAACGGGCCGGGCAACGGTTGAAGTTATACACCAGCGCACACCCGGCTACCAGCGTCCCGAGATCATGCCGTGTCTTCACAACTGCTCGACAAACGCGAAGTCCGCATCAGGCGCATGTTCGGCCAGATCGCGCCGTGGTACGATTTCCTTAACCACCTGTTGAGTCTGAACATCGACAAACAGTGGCGGGACCGCACAGCGCGACTCGTCCCGCCTGGGCCCGCGTCGCTTGGGCCGATCCTCGATCTTTGCACCGGCACCGGCGATCTCGCGCTCACCTACGACCGCGACGCAAAAGGCTCTGTTCCAGTGATCGGTGCCGACTTCTCACACGAAATGCTGGTCCGCGCGGTGAAGAAGGCCGAAGCCGCCGGTGCAGGCGCCCGCGTGCAATTCGTCGAAGCCGACGCGCAGGCGTTGCCGTTTGCCGATGACACCTTCCAACTCGTGACGAACGCATTTGGCCTTCGCAACGTTACCGACACCGACAAGGGACTAGCGGAGATGGTTCGCGTGACACGGTCCGGCGGGCGGGTGGCGGTGCTGGAGTTCTCGAAGCCGCGGAACCCAGTCATGTGTCGGCTGTACGGCTGGTACTTCCGCTACTTGCTTCCGTTGGTGGGCCAACTGATCTCACGGAGTCGCGAGAGCGCGTACCGCTATCTCCCCGCCAGCGTGCTGAATTTCCCCGACTACGACGCACTCGCGGAGAAGATGCGCGCGGCCGGGTTGGGTGAGGTTCAATACCTACCGTTCACCTTCGGGGTCGCGACTCTGTATGTTGGTGTGAAGCCCTGAAGAACCTATCCCCCCAACCCCCTTCCCTAAGAAGGAAGGGGGAGTAAGATAACAGACTGCTTTCTCCCCCTTCCTTCTTAGGGAAGGGGGTTGGGGGGATAGGTTCTTCGAGAAGCCATGCCTGACTCATTCCACAACAAGCACCTGCTGATCCGCGCCGCGCGAGGCGAGTGTGTCGAACGCGCCCCGGTGTGGGCCATGCGCCAGGCCGGGCGGTGGGATCCCGAATTCCGCGCGGTCCGCGCCGGAATGTCGTTTTTCGAGTTCTCCGAGAACGTCGAAGCCGCGACGCGCGCGTCGTTGTGCCCGCGACGCTTCGGTGTGGACGCGATCATCCTCTTCTACGACATCACCACGCTGCCGCTCGCGATGGGGCTTCCGTTTGAACTGAAGACCGGTGCCGGGCCAGTGCCCGATCGACCGATTCGCACGCTCGCGGACCTTGATCGGCTCAACCCGACGCCCGCGCCCGACTCGTACGCGCACATTCGGCAACTGCTGAATCGCGTGAAAGAAGAACTGCGGGGCGACCTACCGGTGCTGGTGTTCGCGGGCGCGCCGTTCACGGTCGCAACGTACTGCATCGGCACCGGCAAGGACGTGAACGCAACCCGACAATTCGCTGCGGAACAACCTGCTGTATGGAAAGGGTTGCTCGACCGACTATCCGGCGCGACGGTCGGGTTCCTTCGCACGCTCATCGACGACGGCGCGGACGCTTACCAGTTGTTCGATTCCTGGGCCGGCGCGCTCACGCCCGAAGAGTACGAGCAGTGGGCACAGCCTTATCACGCGAGCATTCTCAGAGGCGCGACCGGTGTTCCTCGCATTCTGTTCGTGAAGGAAGGGCCGTACCTGGAGCGGATGTGCCATTCGGGCGCGGAAGTGATTAGCCTCGGGAGCATTCACGACCTCGCGGCCGCGCGGCGCGACTACCCGCACCTCATCTTCCAGGGCAATGTCGATGAGGAAATCGTTCGCGGCGGCACACCGGAGCAGGTGCGCGATGCGGTCAAAGCGTGCCTCCTCGCCGGCGGTGGAAGTCGCCACATCGTGAACCTGAATCACGGCGTCGATAAGGGCACGCCGGTCGCGAACTTCGAGACCTACGTGCGCGCCGCGAAGGGCGAGTGATCGCTGTACTTTCGGATAATGTCGGCACATGGAGTGTGCCGTCGTAACGCACATCATGTCACAGCGGTGGTTGCGTTCAGCGGACCGGACGAGAAACCTGTCGCGCAGGCCGACCCGCCAACAAAGGAGAACCCCAACCCGACGGGCGATCCACCGGCACCGGTTGGGAACGTGTTCGAACGCGTGCAGTCGTTCAAGCCGGGTAGCCCGCTCCCTGAACTGCCGCCACTTCCTCCCGTGGACCGACGGGCCATGCTCGTTCTCGCCCCACGGCGCTCGGTTTCACACGCGGTTACAGCGACTTCAGGAACTTGAGCAGCGCGTCCCGGTCTGCGGCCGGCATTTTGCGGAACGCTTCTCGTGCGTCCTGTGCTTCGCCGCCGTGCCAGAGGATGGCCTCGCTGAGCGTGCGTGCCCGGCCGTCGTGGAGATACGATTCACCGCCACTGACGCCCGCGGTCGAACCAATGCCCCACAGCGGCGCCGTGCGCCACTCCGCGCCGGACGCGTTGCCTTCACTCATGTTGTCCGCCAGACCCGCGCCCAAGTCGTGAAGCAACAAGTCTGTGTACGGCCGGATCGTCTGGCTCCGCAGTTCCGCGAGCGGGTGGAACGCGCTCGTTTTCATCTTGGTCACGTGACACGTTGCGCAGTTCGCGTCGGCGAACATTTTCTCGCCGCGTTTCGCGTCCGCGTCTTCCAGGTCGCGACGCGGCGGAACGCCGAGTGTCGCGACGTAGCGGTACATGTTTTCCAGGTCCGCGTCGGCGAGTTTAGTGACCGTCCCGCGATCGGGCTGTTCCGAACCCTGGTCGAGCTTCGGGAAAATGGAAGTGGTCACGCCCATGTCGTTGTTGAGGGCGCCGGCGATTTGATGTTTCAGAGTTGCTTGCCCGGCCTTCCAGCCGAATCGGCCCAGTCGCAGCTCATTCGTCTCAGGATCGGTGACCGTGCGGATGCGGCCATTTTTCGGCTTGGCACCGGCGCTGATGTCGCCTTCGTCGAGCGATTCGAGTAGACCCTGGCCGACGAGCGGTGGCGTGATTCGGACGGAGAAAAACTCCGGCACGATGCCCGTGAACTTGTACGTCGGCTTTCGCAACGTGAACGCGGTGCCGTCGCCGTAGGTGCCGTCTGTCGTCACCCAACCGCTGATGGTCACCCCGGCTTCGCCGTCGCTCCCTTTCGCGGTTTGCGATTGCAGCGAGGCGCCGAGTTTCGGGTGCGGTGTGCCCTTCGCATCGCTCCCGACGCGAACCAGATACGAGGTCATTGGGGCGCCGACGTTCGCGGGCAGTGCTCGCCCGTTGTTGGTGTGGCACGCGATGCAACTCCGGCCGACGAAGTGCTGGCCGAGTTTGTCCACGAGTTCCTTGTACACCGGGTTGCCGCGTTCGGAGTGCGTGCCGGTGCCGAAATCGCTGTGGTGCAACCTGCGACCGAGGACGAACGGTTGCGCGTCGGTTGGGGCGATGTTCGTAGCCATCTGCTTGAAGAGTTCTTTCGGCTCGTCGGAATACTGCCGGTGCGAGGTGGTCATTCCGCCGAGCAGAGCCTCATCGGTCATCGGGAACGAATCGAGTCGCGGTCCGCGACCCTCCCACGGAGCGAACCCACCCTTGCCGACGACGTACAGCAGTGCGGTGCCATAGTAGTTCGTGCGCCCCGCGACCGGCGGCTTCAGGAACGGACTGAACTCCATTTCGATACGGTCGCCCATCTTGAGCGGGCGCCGCTCGTTCGTGTTGGTCTTGACGGTGACCGTGTAGTGAAGCGGGTCGATTTGCTTGGAGATGAGGTTGTTCGAGTACTGCGCGACCGTGCCCTTGCCCTCGAAGAAGAGGCGCAGGTTGGGCGAGTTCAGCGGGGCGAGCGAGGTCATGTTGTAGGTGACGCTGTCGCCGCCCTTCGCGACGCGGTCGATGATTTCGATCGCGACCGTACGGTTCTCCCAGTACAGCGGCAGGTAGTGGTCGTAGGCGTGGAACTTCCCTTCGCGTGCGTGCCGGTCGCGCACGCGGTCGCCGACGCGGGTGATGATCGCTTCCGGCGCGTCCTCGATCGTGGCCGGGTCGAGTTTGGTCTTACTGTTGAATAGCGGGACCGGCGTGCCAGGCGTTGAGTCTTGCGCCGCGGACGGCAACGAAGCGGTCGCGATGCACATGCCGACAAGAAGCACAACCGAACTACGGGAGCGAACGCGTGCACGTATCATGTGTCACCGTGGAGTCATTTCGCCTGTTCCTTGAGTTTATCGAATCGCTGTTTCATCTCCGAGAGTTGTTTCTCACGCCTCGGGTCGGCGATCAGATTCTTTTGCTCCTGCGGGTCCGTCTTCATGTCGAAGAGTTCCTCGTGTTTGAAGTCCGGCCAGTAGATGTACTTCGCGTCGTGCCGCACCAGCGCCTGCGACGCCGGGATGCGGTCCTTGTTGCTAATGATCGCGTGTTCGTAGTAGAATTCGTCGCGCCACGGCTTGGCCAGCTTCTTCGCGTCGCGGTAAAGTGGTGCGAAGTCGCGCCCCTGCATCGTCTTCGGCGTGGCAACATTCGTCGCGGCCAGAATCGTGGGCGCGATGTCCACGTTCAGCACGAAGTCGCCGTTCGTCTTGCCCTTCTGGGCGGCAAGCATTCGCGGGTCGTGGACAATGAGCGGCACGCGAATGCTCTCCTCGTAGGGATACCATTTGTCCGCGAGACCGCGCTCGCCGTGGAAGTAGCCGTTGTCGCCCGTGAAGATGACGAGCGTGTTGTCGAGTACACCTTGCTTCTTCAACTCCGCGAGGACACGACCTGCGGTCGTGTCAACTTCGGTGCAGAGCCGGTAGTAATTCTTCATCATGGTCTGGTACTTTTCGGGCGTGTCGAACCGCCACGTCCAGCGCTTGCGGCCCTCGTTCGCGGGGAGTTGCAGGAACGGCGGCAACCGCTTCAGCGCTTCGTCGGTCGCGAGCGCGGGAACGGGAATCGTGTCCTTTTCGTAGAGTTCCGCGCTGCCGGGTTGCGGGAGGTACTGTTTCGGATTGCCGTCCTCCGCGTGCGCCGCGAAGAACGCCACCGTCAGGGAAAACGGCTTGTCTGCCGGACGTTTCTGCAGGAACTCTAGCGCGTCGGTTTCGTTGAGCTGCGTCACGTGAACCGGTTCGGTGTTGGGACGCTTGATCCAGTGCGTGCCGGCGTAACTCCGCCCGAAATCGAAGCGTTCTTTCGGGAATGGCCCGTTGTGCCATTTCCCGACGTGGCCGACCCAGTAGCCATTCGCGCGGAGCAGTCCGGGGAAGGTTTCGGCCCACGGCGTTTTGAACATCTGGAACGCTTCGTTGCCGTGCCTGGACATCCACTGGCCGGTTAACAGCGTCGCGCGACTCACGCCGCAAATCGATGTGGTCACGTTCGCGCGTGTGAAGCGGAACCCGTCGCGCGCGAGCGCATCAAGATTTGGCGTCTTGAGGATGGGGTGTCCAGCGCAACCGAGAGTGTCGTGCCGCCAGTCGTCGGCGAGCAGCACAACCACGTTCATCGGCTTCGGCTCGGCGGCTCGTGTGAGAGCCGGTACGGTCAGCACGCAGACGAGAGCGAGCGCGGCGCGACTGAATATCATGTTCTCTCCCGGCCGAAGATGAAGGCCGGCTGGTGAGGGTAGGTTAGGTCCAGAGGTGTCCCGCCTGCACTCCGATCCCGCACCGCGGGTCAAGAACGCAAGCGGGGTGCCACATAACAAGGATACTCAGGAAATGTGCGATGGAAACAGAGTGAAGGCAGCGGTCGAGGCTGTCGGCCGTTGAGTTCGGGAGCTGGGACCAAACCTTCGGTGGCACCACCCAACTCCCCGACACCGAGAACTAACCGGCCCGTGGCGTACACCCGAACACGAGATGCCTGCGTCTCGTGTTCGGGTTCACTCGCGGCGGTCGGTGCTAGTTCTTCACGTCGAGGCCCCGGAGCCGGAAGTCGAATGGGCCGGGGCCTTTCTTGGCCGTCTCCTTGAACTTCAGTTCGGTCTTCGAGGAGTTGTTGCTGATCTCCCTGATCTTCCCGTCGGGCGTGGCGCGGAAGGTGTCCGTGCCGAGCGTCTGGGCATCCGGGATACCGGCGGCGATTTGGTCGATGAGCAGGTTGGCTGGCACCACGAACCCGCCGGCCGCGGCGCCCGCCGGCGCGGTGACGATCGCGACGGTCACGATGGCTGCGTCCACGAGCACCTTCACCAAGTTCTTGATGAGCGCGACGTTCCCGTCCTGCTCGAACAACGTGGCTGTCACCAACACGTCCTCGGCGGACACCAAGTTTGGCTGTTCTGCCGGAGGGAAGACGATCTGGTCTGCCGCAGCGAAGTTCTTCGTGTCACCGTTGCCCACCTTTTCGATCACCGCGGTCGTCTTGGTGAACAACTGGTTTCCGGTGCCGATCACATAGATCGCGAAGATTTCGTCCTTCGCCTCACCCGTCGTGTCCAGCGCCTTCAGTTCTTTGATCTTCACCTGCTTCACGATCGGCGTGACGGCCGAACGTGTCACGGGCGGCCCGGCCGGTTGGAGGCCGGTTTGCTTTACGAGTGCCGAGATGCGCTCGGCCGTGACTGCCTTTTTCGGGTCCATGTTCGCCAATTCCGGCCCGGCCAACCGCTGGCGCACCGCGAGCGGAATCTTCTCCCAGTTGTTAACGTAATCGACGAGTGACTGCTTGGGCAACTTGCGGAACTGGGCGAACGCGGCCTCTTCCACTGGGTTTTCCGGCTTCACTCCCGAGTTGAACCGCTTGACGAGGTGGATCAGACCGGGCAGAAGTGGGTTGCCGTTCTGGGGTGTCTTGGCCTGGATGCGGTCGAGGAACTCCTGACGTCGCGCGGGCGAGAAGCCTTTCACCTTCCTGCCCGTGGGCGGGTTCGCGGGGTTCTGCACGCGTTGCCCGGCAATCGGGTTCGCCTTCGGGTTAACCTGTCCGTTGACGCCACCGAGGACGCCGTTGTTGGGAACCACGCCCGTGCCCTTCAAGTTCTGCCGCTGAATGCCGCCAGCGACGAAACCGTCCTCGTCGATGACCCAGCCGAACACGCACTTCTGTCCGTCGTCGGTTTCTTCCGCGCGGTACAACCCGGCCACCATGTGGTCGTCGCACGCTTTCGCGGTGAAGGTCATCGTCTTGTCGCCGGACCTGAGTTCACCGATCACCTGGTCGGCGGCGACGGTCGCCTTCAGCGTGCGCCCGGTGTTCGTCGCTTCGAGTTCGTCATCGCTGCGGGCGCCTTTGAACCAAGCCGCGTGTTCCGCGTTGAACTCCTTGTCCTGGCTGCACACGTAGGCCAGGAAGTTCTTGTCATCGACGACCACCCCGATGCGGGCGGAATCGTCACCGCCGGTGAGCGTGCCGACGTAGGTGTGTTCGGTGCCCGGCGCGGCGGGCGGGGGCTGCGCGGCGTCCCCCGTCGCGGGTTGGTTGATGCATAGCACCAGAGCGACGAGGCCGAGGAGCGTCCCGGCGCGGGAGAGTGATCTTGCGAACCGTTTCATGTCAGCCTCCCAAAGATGTGACGTGAACTGAGAAGGGAATTGGGGACCGTAGCCTCACGGTCCCGACGCGGCCACCAATCGAACCGATTGCCAAGCCGCCATTTATCAAATATACACAAGAGCGGAGTTGCCAGATGAAAAAGATGGAAACCTGAAGTGGCGATCCGACGGGCAATGGAGTTCCGGTTCAAGGACGACAAGGTCGGAAATCGCCGTGGAACCGGAGTCGCTCACAGCCGAATCGACTTCGTTCGTGTATCCTGTCTCCATCCCACCTAGCTCACTCCCTACCTCTCGGAACCTACCTGCCATGTTCTACCCACGATTCCTCTTGCAGGGACTTGTACTCGGCGCGCTCCTCGGCATTGCTGGAGGCACGAACGCGGCCGACTGGCCGCAGTTTCGCGGTCCGAACCGCGACGGACTGAGCAAAGAAACCGGTCTGCTCAAGGAGTGGTCGAAAGACGGACCGGCCAAACTCTGGTCCGCGAAGAACCTCGGACTTGGCTACGGCACGCCGTCTGTGTCCGACGGCAAGATCTACGGCCTCGGCACCCGCGACGGCAAGGACGGGGTCTGGGCGCTGAACGAGGCCGACGGCAAGGAACTCTGGTTCACCACCTTCGACGAACCGCGCAACACCAACCAGAACAACGGCCCCAGCGGCACGCCCACGATTCACGGCGGGAAGGCCTACGCGGTCAGCAGCAAGGGCAAACTGGTCTGTCTCGAAGCGAAGACCGGGAAGCTCGACTGGCAGGCCGACTTCGTGAAGGATTTCGGCGGAAGCGTGCCCAGTTGGGGCTTCACCGAGTCGCCGCTCATCGACGGCGACAAACTGATCTGCACGCCAGGCGGGAAGAACGCGACCCTCGTGGCGCTCGACAAGACGAACGGTAAGTTGATCTGGAAGTCGGCGGTGCCGAAGGGCGACTCGGCGCAGTATGCCTCGGCGATCACCGTCGAGAGCGGCGGGCAGAAGCAATACATTCAGTTCGTCCGCGGCGGCGTGGTTTCCATCGGCGCGTCCGACGGTGCGTTCCTGTGGCGGTACGACGCGCCGGCCAACGGCACCGCGAACTGCTCCACCCCGATCTTCCACGACGGCCACGTATTCGCGGCCTCGTCTTACGGCAAAGGCGGCGGCGCCGCGAAGGTCGAACAGGCCGACGGCAAGTTCGCGGCAACGGAAGTTTATTTCGAGAAGAAGATTCAGAACCACCACGGCGGTTTGGTTCTGATCGACGGTTTCATGTACGGCGAGGCGAGCGGCAAGCTCGCGTGCGTCAACTTCAAGACGGGCGAGATCGTCTGGTCCGCGCCAGCCGGGTCGGCGTCGAAGGGGTCGGTGACCTACGCCGACGGGCACCTGTACCATCGCAACGAGGGCGGGAAGGGGACTGTGCTTCTAATTGAAGCGAACCCGAAGAAGTACGTCGAGAAGGGCCGGTTCGACCAGCCAGACCGCTCGACTGGCAAGAACTCCGAGGCCTGGGCGCACCCGGTTGTTACCAACGGGAAGTTGTACGTCCGCGACCAGGGAATGATGCTCTGCTACGACGTCAAACAGAAGTGATTGCGACGATTCCTGAAATGTTCAGAGCCGCTTGTGGCTTCGCAACTTGCGAAGCTACAAGCGGCTCCGACGATTAGACGCCAGCGAGTTGCGCCTTCGCGTCGCCGAACTCGGACACCTTCAGCCCCATCTTGTCCATCAGCGTGAGGTAGAGGCTGCACAACTTCCGCTTGTCGTTGCCCGCGTTCAGGTAGTCGAGTGAACGCCCGGTCTTCAGCGCGCCGCCGAGACCGCCCGCGAGGACCAGCGGCACCCGCGTTCCGTTGTGCGCGTTCCAGTGCTCCGACACGAACATGATGCACGAGTTGTCGAGAACGGTGCCTTCGCCTTCCTTCATCTTCGACAACTTGTCGAGGAGGTACGCGTACTGCTCGACGTGGAACTTCACGATTGCCTGGTAGTCCTTGCCTTCGTTCGAGTGCGAGTAGCTGTGGTGGTCGTCGCGGATGTTGAGGAACGGGTACACCTGCCCGGAGAGGTCACGCGACATGAGCAGCGTAGCGATCCGCGAACGGTCCGTCTGGAAGGCAAGTGCGATGATGTCGCACATGAGCTTCGCGTACTCGCGGAAGTCCTTTGGTTGCGCCGGCGACGGGCGCTGACCCGCGGGCACCACGGGTGCGTCGTCTTTCGCCATCTTGTTGAGGCGCTGCACGCGATGTTCCGTTTCGCGCACCGACGACAGGTACTCTTCCAGCTTCTGCTTGTCGGAGCCGCTCACTTTACCGGTGACGTCTTTCGCCTGGGCCAACACGTCGTCGAGAATGCTGCCCTGGAGCTTGCCCGCCTTGCCCCCGAACAGGCTATCGAACGCGAGCGCCGGATACAATTCGATCGGCACCGGCGATTCGGAGTTGCGCCACGAAATGTGCGACGCGTACACCATCGAGTACTGGCTCTCGTGGAACCCGCTCACCGGCTGTTCGCAACCGAGTACCAAGCTCGGTTGCGCGGTGTCGTCTTCGTAGTGTTTGGCCAGCAGTTGATCCATGCTGACGCCGCCCTTGATCGTGCGCCCGCGGCTGAGAGCGGCACCCGACAGGATATTGCCGGTACACTTCGCGTGGCCGCCGTCGCCCTCCTTGTTCCACAGTCCGTTGATGACGTTCAACTTGTCCTTGAACGGCGCGAGTGGGGTCAGACTGGAACCTAACTCCATGTCCGCGCCTTGTCCTTTCGCCCACCAGTGCGGGGGCGAAATGCCGTCGCCGATGAACAGGCACGCGAACCGCTGCGCGGTTTTCGTTGCTGGCGCGGCACTCGCAATCGCGGGTACGGATTCGAGCCAGGGTAGCGCGACCGTGACGCCCAGACCCTTGAGCAGCACGCGACGTGAGACAGTGTTTTCGGCGGTCACTTTTCGCCTCCGGGTTGTGGTTCGGTTCGGAATTTGGTCGGGGAGAAATCCTTGCACCGCTGCGTGCGGAACTGCGGGCTGGTCGCCACGAGTTCAAACACCGCGGACAGTTTGTAATCGGTCTTCTCAAGCTCCGCCTGCATCCGCTCCAGAAGCGGTTGGTCGGAGAGTTGCAGCGAGCGGCCGAGCGCGTAGCCGAGGAACTTGGACGAGAGCGTCTTCGCGAACTCCGCTTTGCGGTTCTTCGCGAGGTACTCGCCGAACTCCGGCACGCCGCGTGTTTCCTTCCCACTTGGAAGCGCGACGACGTTATCGACCGGTCGGCCCGCGAGGTCTTTCGCGCGGCTCCGGCCGATCGGGTCGAAGCCCTCCATCGACAGGCCAATGGGATCGAATCGCTGGTGGCATCGCGCACACGCCGCGTCTTCGACGTGCAGTTTCAGGAGTTGGCGGATCGTCTTGCCGTTCGTGTCGGTTTCTTTTGCTGGCAGCACCGCGACATCCGGCGGCGGCGGTGGAATGTGTTCGCCGAGCAGCTTGTGAACGACCCAGAACCCGCGCTTGACTGGGCTGGTTCGCTGCGGCTGCGAGTTCTTCGTGAGGAACACCGCCATGCCCAACACACCGCCGCGACCGCTCGCGTGCAAGCCGGTGACCATCTCCCACTCGTCCGCAGCGGGCCTGAACGGTAGCCCGTAGTGCGTGGCGAGCTTCTTGTTCACAATCGTGGAGTCGCCGTTGAGCAGTTGTGTGATCGGCTTGTCGTTCTGAATCAGGTACGTGATGAGTCGGGTCGGTTCCTCGAACATCGCGTTCTTCAGCGCGTCGTCGAACGCGGGGAACACGGTGCGGTTCACGGCTTCTTGCGAGAGGAAGTCGCGGTGCCCGAGCCACTGACCGAAGAACTCCAGCGCGAACCGGCTCACCTTCGGGTCTTTTACCATGCGGCGGATCTGCTCGCGAATCACCTTCTCGTCGCGGAGTTTGCCGGCTTCCGCGAGCGTGAGTAACTCTGCGTCCGGCGGCCCGGACCAGATGAAATAGCTCAGTCGAGACGCGAGCGCAAGATCAGAAAGCGGCCCGACCGATTCACCGGCCGGCGTTGCATCGAATCGCATCGCGAAGTGCGGGGACACCAGCACGCGAATGACGGACGCTCGAACCGCGGCATCGGTGCCGTGATCCTTGTCACGACTCACGTCAGTGAAGAACTTTTCGAGCTTCTGCCGCTCCGCGTCTGTAAGCGGGCGACGGTATGCCTTCTCCGCGAACGCGAGTAAATCCTTCAGGTACATCGCTTCGGTGCGATTCAGCGTTTCGGCTTGCCACTTCAGCCCGGTTCGCACGTCGTCGAAGAACACGCTGATAGGGTGCTTCGCGAGGTCGTCGCCCGTGAGTTTCACGCCGGCTCGCTTCAGGTACGCCTCTTTGAAACGCACGAGCGTCTCATCTTTCGTGAGGTCGGGGTCTTCTTCCTTGAAGGAATCGAAATCCTGGTGCTTGAGGAAGTTCCGCTCCGATCGCTCGAAGAACACGAAGCCGCGAAGCATCTTCTCCCAGATGTTGGTCGCGAAGTACAATTCCGCCCACAGGCTATCCAACTCGCGCTTGTCCGCGTCGCTCAGCACGGAGCGGCAGAGCGGCACATCGTCGCGGAAGAATCCTTCGATGAGGTGGAACCCGGCGGAGAGGCCGCGCGTTGAATCGACGTAGAAGAATCGGCTTGGGAACAGCCGGCAGAATGCGTTGCCCGAGGCTTCAAACTTGTCTGCGTGCTTCGGGTCGATCAGCGGGCGTGCGACTCCGCGCTCGTCGGTGGTCGGCTTGCGGTCGAGGACGCGAACCAATACCGCGCCCGCCGTGGAGCCGTCCAGCGCGCCTTCCGCGGTGAAGGTCACGCTCCCCTTGTCCTTGAACGGGAACGCCCTCGTCGGGATCGTGATTTCCAGCGTCGCGGGCGCTTTGATTGCGAAGCTGTCCGCGTCGAGCTTTCCGCCACTTGGGTGCGTGCCGAACTTTAGTTTCTCCAATTGGTCGGGGGCGTGTGCCGCGAGGATGCTCCGCAGCGACCACTTCTTCACGTTGTCGGTGGTCTGGTTGTTCGTGGTGAGTGTGCCGTTAACGATGACGTAGCCGTCGGCCTTCGCGCCGCCCGCGTCCGCGATCTGAATCACCAACGTGAGGGTTGGCTTGTCGGTCGCGTTCTTGAACTCGAACGAAAACTTTGACGCGGCCGTGGGCTTGTCGAACGTGTCGCGCGTGTCGGCGGTCTTGCGGCGGCGCGCGAGATGGTCGATCGGGCCGTTCCCGGCGTCGGCCACGATCGGTGGCGTCTCACGCGGGCACAGTTCGCGGCTCAGCTTCTGAACGTCAGCGACGAGGACGCGGATAGCCGATTGCGCCCCGTTCTCCGGGAGTGCGTTCCACCGCTGCCGCAGCCAGTGGATTGCGAACGTGTCGGGCGTGTCGCCCGTTAGTGCATCCCAGAGGCGTCGGGCGTACTTCGGGCTGAACTCCTTGAGATTCATCCCCTTTTCCTTCGCCCACTCATCGATGGTCACGGACTTCTGCGCGACTGGTCGGTGCTTGTACAGCCACAGCACAGTGAAATACTTTTCGTAATCGACCGCGTGCGCCTCGTAGAAGCGGATGATCTGTTGTTCGTAGAACTTCTGGCGGTCCGCGAACGTGACGACCTGATGCGGGGCAAACTTCAGCCCCGTGGTGCTAAGCAAGGCGTGGTCCGCGACCTGCTCACCTGCGGAGTAATACTTTTTGAACAGGCTTGGCGACATCGCGAGCGCTTCGCCGGTGTTGTTGAAGCCTTCGCCGGACGCGGGATCGACCGGGAACGACTTTGCGGGGCGAATGTCCGCGCCGGTGAGGTCAAGAATTGTGTAGTCGTACTCCGCGTTGGTGAGGCGCCGCGGGGGCACCGCGCCCGGATCGCCCGCGAGCTTCCGTGCCTCCGACATCAGCACTTTCTCGATCGTCGCGACCATCTCCGCGCGCAACTCGTCAGACGGTTGCTTCGATTTCGCGGGCGGCATCTCCGCTTTCTTCAGGAATGTAACCACGTGTTCCCACTGCCTGAAGTCTTCGACGATCTTTGCTGAGGAAGTGAACTTGGTCAGGTCGAGGTCGCCGCTCGGCTTCTCTTTCGTGTGGCACTTGACGCAGTACGTGTTGAGGAACGGCAGCACCTTGTCCTGATACGGGTCGGCCGCGATAGCGCCGTTCGTCGTGGCGAGCAGGATGATCGCTGCGACGACAGGGACAAGGCAGACTCGCGAAAGTACAGAGAGCGGGTGCTTCATTATGCGTTCTCGCGGCTGTGCGCGTCGTGGTGGGATAGCGAGTGCGAAGGTGGGTCGGTTGGGGCAGGGAGGGTTGGAATAAGCGTATCAGATGGCGCGGGCCGTCGCACGTGGTTTTCTCACGAACTGAACCGGTTTTCCAGTCGAAGTGCTAACCCAGTTCGCTCTCGCACAGAAGCGAGGCCATGTCGCGGTGAACGCGCTGGCGGATGAGAAACTCGTCCTCGTCGAGCCAAGCGCGGACCGCGGCGCCGAGTGTAAACTCGTCCGTGACCACTGACCTCACCACGGTGTCGATGAGTCGCAGGGGTTGCAGCGTGAAGTAGCAATTCGTGGACCCGCCCACGGTGACGCGGTCGAGGCGCTGGAACAGTTCTTCGAGGCGCCCGAGCGCGATGCCGGATGGGGCGAACCCGAGCGCCTCCGCGTAAGCCAGCGCGATGGCTGTGCGGTCCTGCAAGTCGTTGGGAGCGGTCAGGAACAGTTGCTCGCGGGCCGCGTTCAGAATGCGGTTCGCGGCGTCCTCGTCGCCGGCCGCGAACCACCCGACCGCCAACCCGACGCGCTCCGCCGTGACCGGTGCCTTTCCCCACTCCGCGCGTGCCGGGTCGAGCGCATTCATCAGGGCTTCGGCGTCCGCGGCCAGCCCAAACTTGCGAGCCGCTCGACCCGTTCGTGGTGCGGTTGCGGTCGCAGCCGCGAGCAAGTGTCCGGTCGCCGCGCCGCGCGTCAAGTGGCGGAGCAGTACGGTTGCGGTGCCCGCCGGCGCGACCGCGAACGCTGCGTCGATCATCGTTTTCTGGTACTTCAGCACGCGACCGGCGCGATTCTCCTCGCTTTCGTCTCTTCCCGGGCGGACCCAGTTGTTCATCCAGTCCAGCGCCGCCGGGACAAGCGCGAGGAGCGGTTCGAGCACGGACAGTTCCAGTAACCCAGCGACTTCCAACAGCGCGAAGACGACGCGTGGCACCGTTGAGGTGGTCGATTCCTCTATGACGATGCCCAGAAGTGCGCGGGCCTCGTCGTTGAGTTGTGCCGTGCCAGTGTGCGAGTCGAGTACCGAGAGGCGCTCGCCGAGGCGGTCGGTTCCCCAGAACACCATCAACGACAGCGCGGAGCCGCGCCCCCCGCCGAGCGGTTGAAGCACGCGGCAGTGTTCGCGGATGCGGTCGACCGAGTACCGTGCGAAGTACGGTAACTCGTCCAATCGCTCCCGCAATTCCGGCGGTAGACCGGGCTTCGGCGTGTGGCCTTCGTGTGCCTCCTTGATGCGGTGTAAGAACAGGTCGCCGAGCAGCGCGTGTGTGGCCGGGTCAGCTCGCGGCCCTCCGACTTTTGCAAGTGCTTTGCGAGCGCGCGCCGACCAATCTCTTGCTCTGGCTCTCTCGCCGAGCGCGCCCAATCCCCATGCGAGGATGAACTGTGCGTAAATCGCGGTCGCTTCCGTTTCGGCTTCGAGGCCGGTCCACTGCATCCGATTGCTTCCGCCGTGCCGCTGAACCCACGCCAACACCGGCTCCTTCACGCGTGTGAGCCATTCACGCGCGGTCTTGAATCGCTCGGCGGTCGCCGTGCCATGGAACCGTAGGAACGACGGTTCATCCAGATCCAGCCCAGGTCCGCGATCGCGCAACCGGTGGATCAACTTGTCGCGCCAGCGCGCCAGACCCAATACGTCGCCGTCGCACGACCTCGCCACCGCCAGCCTTGCCAGCCACGCGCCACGCACGGGGATGTCGTCGAGATGCTGTTCTAACACCGCGAGGACGCGAGGAAGCAACGCGACGAACTCCGGTGCCGGCATCGGCTGGAACCCGGCGTGTGCCGCGAGCGCGGCGACCACTCTCCCGGTGCCGGGGCGCCCGGGTTCGGCGAGCCACCGGTCGAGGTCGGCCGAACGGTCGCCGCGCTTCGCCGCGTGGCACTCCGCATCGACCCAGCGTTCGAGCCACTCCGTCGGCGGGGTGGCGTATTCCCAGGTCGCGTTCACCCAGCACACGGCCGCGTCGAGCGACTGACCGGTCGCACCGTAGACGCCCGCGAGTTCGGCCCAGCGCGCCGCCCGCTCGTCCGGCCCGAGCTTCGGGAAGTCCGCGAGCAACCGGTTTTCCAGTTCGTGGCGCCGGGCCGCGCGGTCGTACCCGTGCAACAGCGCGTCCGCGGAACTTAGTTTCTGCTCGACGTGCCCGCCGGCCGGTTCCGCGTGACGTGACTTCCGCTCGCCGTGTCGCGGTTTGGGATCGGGCGCCGACGCGTCGGCGGGGTCGGGGCGCGCACGACCCCGAACCCATCGCACCATTTTGCCAACCGATTTCGCGACCCAACCCGGCTCGCCCTCGGCGGGCGCTGGCGCTTCTTCCTCAATCAGTTCGTCGCCGTCCTCCGGTTCGAGATCGGCGACCGGATCGAGGCGGAGCGCGAACTTCGTGAACGGGAACGGGTCGGCCGGTATCCGCATCGCGGTCATCGGCGAGGCCGGTTCCGCGCTGTACTCGAGCAGGTCGCAGAGCGGGCGGAACGTGCTGACCGCGACCGCGTGCGCGGTGAACCCGTCGGCGCCGGTCGGTTCGAGCCACGTCACGCGGTCGGAAGTCAGGCCCAACTCGCGCACGAGTTCGGCCGCGCGGGTCCGTGGGCGCAGCGCGTACCCTGCTGGAACGAACAGCGACGGCAACCGCGGATCGACGCGATATCCGCCGCTCACCACCGGGAGGATCACGCTGTCTTCGTCCGGCGCGCGCCGCACGATCAGTCGGGTTGATTCACCGGACTGAAGAGTCGCGATCTCGAACCGGCGCAGGAGTCGTTCGTCGGCACCGCAACAAAACTCGCGGAAGCTGTCTTGCTCTTGCGGCGTGAGAACCCAAAGTGATTCCGGCGCGGCGACATCGCACCGCGCGAGCCGGAGGCGGACTTCGATTCGCGCCGGCCGTCCGGTTGCGGGCACGGTCGCGGGTCGGCGCCGGAGGAAGAACTCGTCGTTGAGGGGGGGCGGCACTGGGGCGGCGAACGCGGTCACGCCACGTTCCAGGTCGCACAGGAGGACACACCCGACCGGAATCACGAGTTGCCCCGCGAGCGGGTGTTCCCAGCCGCGCGCGGTCCAAACTTCCGGTAACTGCTTCTGGTACGCGTAAATCGGCGAATCCGGTTCCTCGGTCCACAACAGAACCGCGAGCGGCGGCGCAGTAACTGTTACCCAGGCGCGGCTCGCGTGCGGTTCGGGCAGCAGGTACACACCGGCTGGCCCGGCGCGGAGCCTCCGAAGGCGCGCGACGAATGTGGTGAGGTGCTTGTCCGGCACGTCGAATAGAACCGGCCCGGTGCCGGGCACGGTTTTTCGGAGCGGGAGCAGTTCGGCCCAACAACGGGTCGGTAAGGTGGGCACACTCGGCGCGCCGAGCGCAACAACACCGAGGCGCCCGAGCGCGGTGAGCGTTTCACGCGGAAGGAGTTCATCCAGATCGAGCCAGAGGTGAGGAGCGTCCAGTCCGGCGCGCACGGGTGCCAACGTGACCCGAGTGGGCACGAGTCCGCTGGCGAGCGCGAGTCGGAGCGTATCCAGATTCGGGAAGAACAGCGCGGGCATGACCGAAGTGTAGTGCCCGAAGCGGGGGAAATTCGAAATTCGAAAGAAGACACCGGTTCGTCTGGTGCCTTCTTTCGAATTTCGTGCTTCGAATTGCCTCTGACCGAAAGTCAGAGGTGGTTCTTTTCCAGGTTCCGCTTCATGTCCGCGTGGATGCGGCGACGGACCAGATATTCGTCGTCGTCGAGCCACCGGCGGCCGGACGGGCCGAGCGCCGCGTCCTCGTTCACTACGGCGCGAATCACGTCTTCCACAAGGTTCAGGTGGAATCGCGAGTAGTACTGCGCGGTCGTCCACGTGTTCGTGATCTTCGCGGGCGACATTTTCTTGAACAGCTCAATCATGCGCGTCAACGCGGTTTCGGCGTTACCCTGGCCCAACGCGGTCACGTAGGCACGCGCCAGTTCGGTGTAGTCCTTCGGTTGGAGTGACACCGCGCCCTGGTTCAGCAACTCGCTACGCGCTTCGACGAGGATCGGTTCCGCCCGGTCCTGACGGCCGAAGTGGAGCCACCCGCCGGCGAGGTTGAGCAGCGTTTGAAGCACCGCGGACCACACCTCCGGCTTGGCCTGGTGCTTCTTCTTCAGTTCCGCGGTGGACGCGCCGCCCAATACCTCGCTATGGAGTTTCGTCAGGAACCGGTCGATCTCGTTCGACAGGCCGAGTTTCTTGAGGCTCCGCATGCACTGGCCCGCGACCACGTTGATCAACTTGAACCGCATGTCCTGCGGCTTCGAGTGGACGAGCGTGGTAAAGTCGTCCACGAACTTCTTTACGAGGTCGTCGCGGTTGAAGTGCCCCGCGTGGAACATCGCGCGTTCCAGTAACTCGCCCTGCTTCTTCGGCAGGTCCGGCGATTCGTTAGCCGCACCGGTGCCTTGCAGCGCCGCGGGCACTAGCGCGAGAAGCTCGACGGTGAAGTTCTCGCTCCCGCGGGCCGCGAGTGGTAGCCCTTCGTGCAACACGTGGAACTGCACTTCCTTGAGCGTCTTCCCGGTGACACCGTCCGTGTAGAGCTTGCGGATGCGGGCCGCGAGCTTGTTCGGATCCTTGACAGTGTGCAGATCCGCGAGTTCCTTTTTCAGCGGATCCTGGTTCTTGGTCCAGTAACTGTACGGGTCGAGCCGCTCTTGCGGTTCGAGGATGCGCGATTGCTCGCGGAGACGCCCGATGACGTACTCGCCGCGCAGGAACGGGTTGTTGGTGCCGACGGTCCGCGCCTTGTTCGCGAGTTCTTCGAGTTCGGCCGTGAGTTCCGCGGACAACTGACCGGTCGGTTGCTTGCCGGCCAGCACCTGCTCGACGCGGTACTTGTACGCCTTGTACATGAAGTTGCTCGCGACCGCGGACACCACGTTCTCGAACAGCTTGTTGTCCTGCCACGAGGTCGGGATCGGCTTTTCGAGCACCTTCTTCGCGTCGTCGAGGAGTTTCTTCGCCTGTGTCGTTTCGCCGAGCTTTGCGACCGCGAACGCGAACAGCAGGTCCACGAGCGGGTGGTTCGTCTTGATGTGCTCGTTCTTCTGCACCGCGGCGGTATCGTCGAGCCACTTGCGGATCGTCCCGTGCAACTCCATCGACTTGTCTCGCACGACGCGCATGCGCTCCGAGTCCTTCACACCGGCGACGCGGAGGAAGTACGGCAGGTCGCGCTCGGCCTGCAGCCCCTGTTCGAGCAACCGCTTCAGCAGCCGGTCGCGGACGCGAGCGAGGCCCAGCACGTCGGCGCCGGAGAGTTGCGCGAGCCTGAAGCCAACGAGCCATACAGCCCGCACCGGCAGTGAACTGTCGTGCGTTTCCATGTAGCTCTGGACCGCGGGGAGCCGCGTGAGGAGCCACTGCGGAACCGGGTTCTGAGCCGCGAGCCACAGGAACGCGGACACCACGGCGCGCGACTCGGCCAACCCCGTGCCGGTGTGGTTCAGGAGCTTGTCGTACTCGTCGGCCTTGATGGTCGCGCTTTTGTGGTCCGGCAGTTCGCTCCGGACCCATCCCGCCAGCCACTCCGGGGGCAGCGGGTCCGAATCCCAAAGCGCGTCGAGCCAGCAGATGGCCGCGTCCATCGGTTCCTTCGCGCCGGCGTATGCCGCCGCGAGTTCCGGCCAGATCGCTTGCCGCTCCGGTGAATCGAGCGACCCTTCGACCGCGAGGAACTGCCCTTCCAACTCGGTCGCCTTAATCTTCCACTCGTTCGGCTTCTTCACATCTTCGACCGGCGGCAGGAACTCGGCCGTCGCTGTCGGCTTGGTCGCTGTCGGTTTGCCCTTTGCGCCGGCCTTTGGTGCCGCGCCGCCTTTCGGCGCCTTCACGTCGTCCTGATCCTTCGGGTCTTTGTCAGATTTATCCGGCTTGGTCTTTGGGCCGCCCACGTCCTTGCAGACGAAGTGGTCGAAGTCGAATCGCGTCGCTTCGATCCACGCGGCGAGCGGTTGCTGTTCCGCTTCAATGACGTAATCGACCCAGTCTTCGAGCGAGCGGAACGCGGCGTCCGGCACGAACTCCGGCACGAACCCGTTCTTGTCGTCGGGGTAGAGCCACACCACTTGATCCGCGTCGTCGGCGAGGAGCTTGCGCACCGCGTCGCGCCGCAGCGTTGGGTGCAGCCGGCGCCCGACGGGCAGGAACAGGTTCGGGAGCTTCAAGAACGGCTTGAACGCGATCGCGTTGTCGATCGCGAGTACCGGAGGCGTGAGTTTCGACGGCCGCACGCGGAGGATGACTGTGCTCGCGCCCTTCGCGTCGGTGGCGACCGCGAACATGAGCCTCTGAAGCAACCGTTCATCGGAGTCACGCACGAGCGTGTCGAGTTGCTCGACCGCGTTCTCGCGCAGCACCCACAGTTCGGCGGTTTCGTTCCCGCTGCCCGCGGTGAGCCTCAGCGGAACGGACATCTTCTTGGGCGCTTTGGCTTCGGTCCAGCCGACCGGCGATGCCGGCAACTTGAACTGCATGATGTCGTAGACATCCTGGAACGGCGATTCGTCCAGGTAGAGCCATTCACGCGGTTCGCGGATCAACAAGAGTTGCTTGTCGGCGACGCGCAGTTGCGACGCGAGCGGGAGCGTGTGCCCGACTTCGACCCACACGCGTGGCGCGCGTTCCAGGTAGGCACGCACGGTTCCTGCAGTGCCGGACGAATCCTTGTCAATCGCGCGGAGCAGCGTGTAGTATGGCGGGCCGATGACGCGGAGCAGGACTCGCTTGCTCTCACTGTCGCCGTCGGCCGCGAACCACCGGAAACCCTGCCGGTCGTTCCCCAACCGCAACATCTCCGCGACCAGACTGGACAGGTCTTCGGGTTTCTCAAGTTCGAAGAGAACCGGTGCCTGATTCGAGATGGTGGGCGCCGCGGTGTCGCGTGTGACCGGGAGCAACTGCGGCCAGCAGGTGACTTCTTGGGGGTCGTCGGAGGCGTGGCGCTTCGAGCCTTTCACGCCGATGCGGTCGAGGTTCTTGGTGACCGCGCGCGAGAGGTTCGCGGTCGGCTCGACGTAGATCTTCCCCTCGGCGTTGAAGCTGACTGCCGCGGGCGTGAGCGTGACGTCGGCGGGAACGATGCCGCTGGTGAGTGCCAATCGGATCGTGTCGAGGTTGGGGAACAGAAGGATCATTGGCTTCTACTGTGCTTGGTGGCTTGACCGAAAGTGGATATCGCATCACGCCCACCCATTGCGATGGGTGGGGGTTGTGCTGGGGTTATCCTTTGTTGCTCTGCTTCTGTTTCTGCGGCTCGTTGGGCTGCGACACCGGGCCGGTGGGTTGCTGCTCGCTCTCTCGCTCGACGATGATTTCGTCGTTGTCATCGAGCTTCCGGCCAAGAACCTTCTCGGCGAGCGCCTTGTGCATCTGCTCGTGCTCGATCGGCAACGCGTCCGGCTCCGAGTCGAGTTTGATGATGATGTTCTGCTTGCCGGTGTTCGGGTCGCGCCGGAGCATGATAATCATTTCGGCCATGTATTCTCCTGCGTATTGTTTGTCTTGTTAGCCGCAACCCCGGAGGGGTGCGCGGAACTTTCGCGCACCCCTCCGGGGTTGCGGCTAACAAGAGGCGTTACTCGTCTTTCTTCTTCGTGATCTTCTTCTCGGCGCTGGTAGCGTCGGTCGTGGTGCCCGCGCCGCTACCGAGTTTCACTTCCGGGCCAGGTGCGCCCACATCCTTAGGGTACTTCTCCCGCAGTTCCTCGATGATGTCGCGTGTGCGATCGCCCTCGATCGTCTTCACCTTCATCAGTTCGTCGCGAATCTTGATGAGGTCGGCTTTGTGCTTCAGAAGGATCGCGGAGGCCTTCGCTTGTGCCTCCACGATGATCGTGTTCACCTGCCGGTCAATCGCCTCGGCCATCGACCCGGACAGGACCACGCGCTTGCCTTCGTGGTCGTGGAATGACCGCAGCGGCGCGGCGAGGTTACTCATACCGCACACCTCGACGAGCATCTCCGCGATATCGGAGGCGCGGTACAGGTCCGAGCCGGGACTGCCCATGCCGCTCGCGCCGGTGGAGACATCGCCGCACAGCAGACGCTCGGCTTCGATGCCGCCGTAGAGTACGGTGAGAATGTCGAGCAGTTCGAGCCGGCTCATACCGATCCGCTTCTTCTCGTGCTTGAACTGCGTGAAGAATGGTGCCCACGGCATGTCGCTCTGGATCGTCACCTTTTCGGGCGGCGCGTGGTGCGGGCAGAAGATGGACACCAAGAAGTGTCCGGCTTCGTGCGTCGCGACGATCGGCAAGTCCTTCTCGTGCAACTCCACTTTCTCGTCGAACTCGGTCAGCGCCTTCTCGATCAGCTTCGGCGTGGTATCGCCCTTCACGTCCTCGCGCATGCGGAGGCGCGCCACCGAGCGGCAGATGGCGTTGACGTGGTCGCCGCTGAACGCGGTGCCGGTGGCTGTCATGTACCGGTTGCCGGTGCGGTTGACCGCGTACTCCATCGCTTCTTCGGTGAACTGCAACTTCATCTTCTTGTTGTAGATCTCGAAGATGGCCTTCCGGTCCTCGTCATCCGGGTACGGAATGTGGATGTGGAATTCGAACCGACCCGGGCGGAGGAGGGCGGGGTCGAGCGACTCCACGAAGTTGGTCGTGCCGACCACGAAGACGAGTTCGTCTTTGTGGAAGCCGTCCATTTCGGTGAGCAGTTGGTTGACCATCGAGTGTTCGACGCCGCTGCCGGTGTAGGTACCGCGCGCGGTCGCGAACGAGTCGATTTCGTCGAACACGATAATCGACGGGGCTGACTGCCTGGCCTTGTGGAAGATCTGGCGCAGGTTCTCTTCGCTCTCACCGACCCACTTCGACTTCAGTTCGGGACCGCTCACAATGGTGATCGCGGCCCCGATGCTGGCGGCGATGGCCTTCGCGAAGTACGTCTTACCGGTACCGGGCGGCCCCCAGAAGATCATGCCGCGCGGGATCAGTTCTTCAAGTCGCGCAATCTCCTCCGCGTCGGTCGCGCGGTCGCGCTTCGAGAGCGTGTCGAGGATTTCGCTCTGGAGCTTCGACTTCACTTTCTTGTAGCCGCCGATCTCCTTTTCGAGATCGACGGACGGAATCTCCATGTTCCCGCTGAGGGTGGATTGCCGCACCTGATGGTACGCGCGCTTGGGGTCAGCGGGGTAGTCTTCGCCCTCGAGGGTCGAGAGCAACCTGCGGAGGCGCACCGCGTTCACACCGGAGACGTACTTGTAGAGCTGCCATGGCGAGAAGTCCTTGCCGAACTTCCGTGACTCTTTCTGTGTGATGAGGTGTCGCAGTCGATTGCGCGAGATGCCGAGGATGCTCAACCAGTGCGGGAAGAGGTTCTCGATGACTTTCGGCAGCGGGAACGACGGATCCTTGAAGCCCAACCAAACCAGTTCCGGGTTCTCGTAGAGGAGCGGAATCACTTCGCGTGCTTCGCCGGTCAGCCCGCCCTGGCTCGTGGTGAGCAGGTCGAGGTGCGGCAGGACGACGACGCGGCGCTCGGTGGCTCCGCGGACCGCGTCGCGCAGTTGCGCGATCATGGTTCCGATAAGGCCCATCGGCAGCGCGCCTTGTTGCGGGTCGCGTTGCCGCCCGTCGAGATAGATGCACTGCAGTTTGGCCTGGCGTAGTCGGTCGCGCACGTTCATGAACAGGTACGGCGCGAGTTCCTTGTCGCACTCGATGAGTGTGGGCAGTCCGCGGATGAGCTTGCTCGCCACCTCCGCGAGTTCCTGACTGTATGCTGCTTCCACCGCCTCCACGGGTGTGAGTGCGGAAGGCAGGTCTTTTTCCGTGATGGTGATGCTCATAGATGGTGTTTTGTGTTTAGTTTTTAGTCACGACCCGTTTGGCTTCAGCGTTGAGTGGCTGAACAGGGTGGAGAAATGACCCCGACCTGTTCTCGAAACACTAAACACCAAACACCGAACACTAAACTTCGACCTTGATCGTGAGCGAACCGCTTTCGGCGTCTTCGCTGATCTCCTTCACGGTGCCTATCTGTTGGGCCTTCTGCTTGAGCGCGTCGCGGGTCACCTGGTTCACGACTTCGCTGATCTCGGGCTGAAGGTCTTGCAGGTGCTTTTCGAGCGCCTCGGTCGCTTTGCCCTGAAGCCGCGACTGCTCCTGGTCGAACTTCTTGTCGAGGTCTTGCTTGAGTTGGTCTTTGACTTTCTCGCGGAGGTTCTTCTCGTTGGGGCCGACGTCGTTGAAGCCGGTGGCCTCGCGCTTCGCTTCCTGGTTCACGGTTTCTTCGGTCTCGGCTTTGACAGAAACCTCGCCCGAGCACGGGTCGATCTTCACCGTCAGTTCGCCGTCCTTACGGACCATCGTGCCGTCGTCTTGCTCTTCAAAGCCGCGCTTTTTCAGTTCCTCTTTGAGGAGCGTGGCCATGTCTTCGGGCGGCAGGATTTCGAGGATTTCGAGTTCCGTGCAGATCTCGTCCCCGGCCTTGAGATTGCGGGTCTCGGATTCTTTCACGGTAATGCGGTAGGCGCGGCTCATGTCTTCTCCTTGTAGGGTGGGTAGTGCCCACCATTCGGTTAACGAAGAGGTGGGCACTGCCCACCCTACAAAAGCGTCGTTCGGAATCTCAGCCGGAACTGCCTTCGGGGTTCTCGCCGCCGGGTGTTCCGGTGCCCGTGGCCGGTTGGCCGGCGATCGGGCCGCGAAGCGGTTCGAGCATCTCCACCGCGGCGCGAGCGCGAGCGGCGACGCGATCACCATTCACCGCTTCCCAGTCGGCTTTCCACATTTGGCTCGCCTGGTAATCGTCGTCGAAGTACCCAACGTAGCGGGCACGCTCCTGCCAAACTTCGAGCGTTTCCATCTGTCGCGGAAACGCGAGCGCGGCGCGCTGCGTTTCGAGCCGGTCAGCGAGTCGCTGCGGGCCACTACCCTGCAAACCACCCGTCCAGAACACTGGCGTCAGGTCAGACTGAAGCACGGCCGCGTTGGTTCGCAGCACGAACCTCGCAAGGTCTGCGCGTCGGGCGGCTTCCGCGGCCTTCAGGAAGTCGCGCAGCGCGACGAACTCTGCGTTGCCTTGATGCCGCATCCGCTTCCAGTCGCCTAGTTGCCCCTTGTCTCGCTCCGAGCGAATCCAACGATGTGTTAAGTGCGTTTGCAGGCACTCCAACAGGACCGCGCGAAGACCTCCGAACATCGGTGTGAAGTCGGGCGCCTGCGGTTTGGTCGCTTCCGGGTCGGCCACGTCCTGCGGTGCGGTCAGCCAGCAGAATGGGTTCCGCGAGAACGTGTCTTTACGCCGCAACATCGCAAGCACATCTGGATCCGACCGCATCGCGTCGAAGGCCAGTGCGAAGAACAGTTCGTCGGTCGGTGTGAGCGCCTTCGGGGCCGCGTCCCACGCTTGCTTCGTTTCGTGAACCTTCTCGGCCGTTAGCCAGAACAGGAAGTCGAGCACTGGGCGCGAGAACTCAAGGGTGCGTTCGTCGAGTGGGATGCGACCCCAGACTCGACCACTTGCTGGCGTGTTATTCCGCAAATACTTGTCGTTCCGCCAGCCGCCGGCGCGCGTGAGGAACAACACCAGCGCCTTGCTCAACACGTCCTTTACCAGATCCACCGCGCCCACGCTGATGCATTCGGGTTTGGTGGTCGCGGTGCGGACGAGTTGCAACCCCTGGTCGGCGGGAAAATGCCCGACGAGGAATTTCAGGATGCGGAGCAGGTTGTACTCGAACTTCGACACCTGCCGCGGCCCGTCCGGTTCCGGCGGTTGAGTCGGTGGGGGCACGGTACGGGTCATTTCGTGTCGGTCCCTTGAGCGGCACTTTTCGTCTCGGTCACAACGGGTAGCGGAACCGTTTTTTTGCGCTTCCAGCCTTTCCACAAGCCTACAGCATTCGCGGCCGGAAAACCATTCACGCTGATCTCACGCCCCACGACGCGAATCTCCAACGTGTTCTTCGTGCGCCACTGCTCGTCATAAGAGTATCGCGGCGTCAAGAAGTGGATGCGCTGGTTCTTCGAGCCGATCCACCGGCGCTCCGTGTCGGGCTGCTCGCGAAGGTACGGTCCATCGACGAGAATATCCGTCAAGCCGATCAGCTCCACAACGTCCGGTTCCGCTCGCTCCTGCAACTCTTCGATGGTGAATCCGCTGAAGGCCATCACAGACAACCCGAGTTCGCGCGACGCTTTCGCGAGCGCGAGTGCGGCGGGCGCGTGTGACGTGGGTTCGCCGCCGAGAAGCGTGATCCCTTCGATGCCGCTTTCATCCCGCGCCTTCTGAATCCACACCGCCATTTCGCGGAGCGTCTTGGTCGTGCCGCCCTTGAATGCGAGGAACTCCGGGTTGCAGCACCCTGGGCAGCGCAGCGGGCACCCCTGGAACCACAGCGCAAACCGCTTGCCCGGCCCTTCGGCTTCGGTGCAGGGGACGACCTGCGCGATCTGCATAGTCAATTCTTCGGCCACCCTTGCTCCATCGTATTGCCACTTGCGGCTCGCGAGTCTCGCGAAACCGCAAGCGGCAAGAATTCAGAAGTTGCTCGCCGCATTATATCCGTTGGTTGACGCGCACAACCCCCGATTTGCCCTCTCCATCATCAATCTGAATGACACGATCCGCAAATTGCCGCACAGTTTCCACGTTGGTTGTCAGGTGTCGCGTGACTTCCGATGTTTTGTATTCGCTCGCGTCGTCGCTGAATGCGAGCGGGAGCAGCAACTGATCGGCCGAATGCGGATCGACGGGACACTTCGCGTCGCGGAACGCGATGGCTTCATCGGCCGCGTCATCCGCGACGCTTTCGGAGGGTTTGCCGCGTTCGCCTAACCCGAAGAACAGTGGTGGCACCGGGGCTTGTCGGAAGATCACGGCCGCGACACTTCCTGGGTTCGCGGCCTCCCACTCCTCCATCGGAATGTGTGACTCGACACCTTCCGATTTCAGCCGCACCGAGAGACGCCCCGCCTGTTTTCTCCCGACCGATTCCGGTAGTCCCGCGAACGCGCTGAATCCGCCCGCGGTGGTCAACTCCGGGCACGTGAGCAACGATAGCCCGTTCACTTTAGTACAGGGATGAATGACGGCGCGGATCTCGCCGCCACCGCGCGGGTAGAAACCGGGCCGCGTCATTTCCAATTCGACGCGTATGCCGAGCCGCGCGAGGTACGCGGCCCACGTCGTTTCGAGGAAGTGGTAGCAGGGCGCGTGTGCGTTGTGAGTGCCGCCGGTGATGGTGACGCTGGTTGCGGCTTCACACCTGAGCGCGAGCGGCAGGTACACGGTGTGAAGCACGAGCGACGTCGCGCCCGCGGTGCCGATGCTGAAGGTGTAGTTGCCCGACTTCACCGCGCCCGGCTCGAAGTACAGCACCGACGACCCGACCGCCCCGCCCTTGTACTGCGCCCCGCTGATCGTACCCGCGGCGCGCACACACATGAGGTGTTGCGGTTGCAGTCCCGGCTTGCTGCGGTTCGCGCGAATGTTAGTCAGTTTGAACGGCCGCCCAGTGAGGATCGAGAGCGCTAGCGCGGACCGCAGGATCTGCCCGCCGCCTTCGCCTTCCGAGCCGTCAATTTCGATCATGCCATCGCTCATGCCAGCACGGACACTTGGAAGGGGTACGCGGTTCAGCACGAACGCAGAGCGAATTGTAGCAGCGCCTGCGGTGGGGTAGACTGAATTGCGGACGCGCGAGTCCACGCTCGCGGACCTACAAACCGGTTTTGTGTCGCTCACGAACGGTGGATTAGCATGCACGCGACTGTGGCTCATCGGCGAATCGTTGGACGATTGTGCTACACCCGCCGCTTGCGCGAGAAAGTAGTGCGGAAACTATGGCAAAGCACGTGCCGAAAGATTTGGCAACAAGGCGCATCCGGGTCGGATCGGGCGGAAGGCCGCAGCTATTTGCTCGTCAACTCGAACACCACCGGTCCCGACGCGGGGACATCTTGCCAGAGAACCGTCCGATCTGGACGGGTGTAGCGGTCGGGCAGCGTGATCCCGCGAGGCGCCTTATCGCGAGCAGACTTCTGGGCATCCTCCATCGAGGCGGCTGGCGGGCCGCTCACTGGCGTTGATGCTTGGATCACCACCTTGTACTTTCCGGGAATCGCCCCGTCGCCGGGCTTCAGAGTCGAGAGGGTGAACACGCCGTCCTCGTCCGTAGTCCCGGTCGCATCGCGACCACCTGGATCTTGGGCGACGAACTGGACGGACGCAGTGGCGAGCTGTTTGCCGTCCAGCGTGACGGTGCCCTTCACTGGCACCAGTCCCGGTGGGCTTCCGCAACCGGCACTCGCGAGGAGCACCAGCCCGAACCAGTTCCCGCGACGAACGATCGAGTATCGCATCGTTACTCCTCAACGGCCGGTCAGGGGAGGGGCACCGGCTGGCCGTCGTGCCGACACCCGAGGTACTGGTACGTCCGGTGATCGATCGACTCGGAGATCAACCGGACCGAGCCGTCGGCCAGGGCGAAGTTGGCCCCGCCGGAGTGGTTCGACTTGAATCCCCACGTGACCGACCAGTTCCACAGACACCGGTTCCGGTCCCCGGATGGGTTGGTGGTCGCGTTGCACGAGTTGCACGAGTTGCCCCAGTCGGTCGGAGGAGCGGCGGACGCGGGAACCTTGTCGATCTTCCAGTTGATCGGCTGGATGGTCTGACCCTGGGCGACCGAATTCCCCCCGGCCCAGCCAGGATCCTGCCCGGTGACGCTGTTGTATCGCTGGAACTCGCAGAACTCTGGGAGCGTCTCCCCGAGCAGAAGCGTATTCGAGGTTCCATCGGTCGCATCGGCGATGCGGATCGTCGCCCCGCCCCGGTTGAACATCCCGCGGACGAGTGCCGCGTTGGTGCCGCCCCCCCAACTCGCGCTGGGGTCGTAGCCCGGGTAGGTGTTGAGTGGCGCCGGCGGGTCCGTGCCATTCACCTGCCCGTTACAGTGCATCTGGAACGGGCTGCCGCACCCGCCGGAAGGGTTGTTACACTGCGGGCCAGTGCTGGCGACGTAACTCGACAGCCGGCCGTCCTGCAGTTGGTATCCGTCGCTCGGGCACCGCGAGAGCGGGATGCGTGCCGGCAAGAGGCCAGCAGTTACGGCGTTCGCCAAACTCCCGCTCGCGACGACCTTGTCGTAAAGTGCGTTCTGCTCGCTGTACCCGAGGGCGACGAACATCCAGCTCGTGTTCCCGCCGTCCGGGAAGGTGCCGGACGCGGCGTTTCCGCGGGGAAACTTCCCGTGCGCGGACTCGAAGTTCATGCACCCAAGGGCGAGTTGCTTGAGGTTATTCTGGCATTTCATCCGTGCGGCGGCTTCGCGCACCTTCTGGACCGCAGGCAGAAGTAGCCCGATGAGGATCGCGATAATGGCGATCACCACCAGTAACTCGATCAGCGTGAAACCCCGTGGCTGGTGACCGGACCGCTCGATGTGCGTGGACATGATGATTACTCCTTCGACCTGCTGAATGAAAGGCGGTGGGTGCCGACGCCACCGTCAGGGTCTGAAAGAACGCGAGCGGGAAAACGTAACGAGTTGCCGATTCCGAGACGAGAGAATCGCGTGAGCGCAAACACAGACGGTTCAATAGGGCGAGTCTAACCCGACGGCGAGACGGGTGCAATAGCCTGCGCCGACCGGTGGCCGCTGGTCACGTGAGTACGCAGACTACTTCAGCCACTTCGCGACGTCGCGCGCGTGGTACGTCAGCACCATGTCGGCGCCCGCGCGGCGGATGCTAGTGAGGATCTCCAGTGTCACGCGGCGCTCGTCGATCCAGCCCTTCGCGGCCGCGGCCTTAACCATCGCGAACTCGCCGCTCACGTTGTACGCCGCTACCGGTACGCGGAACTTCTCCTTCACGCGACGGATGATGTCCAGGTACGACAGCGCCGGCTTCACCATGATCATGTCCGCGCCTTCGGCCAGGTCGATCGCGACTTCCTTCATCGCCTCGTCGCCGTTGCCAGGGTCCATTTGGTAAGTATTGCGGTCCCCGAACGACGGCGGCGATTCGGCCGCGTCGCGGAATGGACCGTAGAACCCGCTCGCGTACTTCGCCGCGTAGCTCAGAATCGGGATGTCCGTAAAGCCCGCGTCGTCCAGGCCGGTGCGGATCGCGCGTACCATGCCGTCCATCATGCCGCTCGGCGCGATCACGTCGGCGCCAGCGCGCGCGTGGCTCACGCACTGCTGCGCGAGGATGGGGAGTGTCGCGTCGTTGTCCACATCGAGGATGCCGCCGCGGTCGCACAGGATGCCGCAGTGCCCGTGATCCGTGTACTCGCAGAAGCACTCATCAGTGACGAGCAGCACGTCCGAGCCGTGCGCCTTGCGAAGTGCGCGCAGCGATTGTTGGACGATGCCTTCGTCCTTGAGTGCGCTGGAACCGGTCGCGTCCTTGTATTCGGGGATGCCGAACAGAATGAACCCTTTGATGCCGAGGTCGCGCGCGTTTCCGACCTCGTCAACAAGCGTGTCGGTGCTGAGTTGGAAATTCCCCGGCATCGAACTGATCTCGGTGCGCACGCCTTTGCCGGGCCGCACGAACAGCGGCAGGATCAGGTCACGGGCGCTAAGTTCCGTTTCGCGGACCAGTTCGCGCACGAGCGGGTTGTACCGCAGGCGCCGCGGGCGCGCGACGGGGAAGGTTGGGATTGGTGGTGTGTCGCCGCAGATTGGGTGGTTCATCGGTGCCGTGCGCGTTGAGGGAAGCGAGGTTAGCGTCCCACCCATCCTACCGCCCGAAGGGTTCATCTGGACACGTTCTTCGCACTTCGGCATACGGCGCGACACGAGATTCACGTGAGGAGTTCGCGTATGCGCACGGTGTTCGCCGTGGTCGCCTTCGCATTCATGTCGGTCGCGGCAATCGCTCAACCGATGCCGGTCCCTGCGCCGCCGCCACCCGCGCCGCTGCCACAGGGTCAGGTGCTGCCGCTCGGCGTCGAACCGCCCTTCCTGCAACCCGGCAAGGAAGTATCGCAACCACTCACGCCGGTCGGCCCGGCGCCAGTTGAATTACCGGCGCTCGTACCGGATCCGGCGCCCGTCCCGGAACCGAAACCCGAAACGAAACCGGTTCCGCCGGATCGCCCGCGCGGGCCACTTGGACCGAACTGGAGCAGTTACGAACTGCTGTACTGGTGGCCGATGCGCCAGCCGGTGCCGCCGCTCGTGGTCGGTACGCGAACCGGGCTTCCGCAGGTCTTTGGGGACCCCAATACGTCGCTGCTCGTCGGAGCTAACGCGATCGACACGGAACCGCACGCTGGCGGGCGCTTCACCACCGGTTCCGCGCTCAACTCCTCCGAGACGGTTGGTTACGAAATCACCTACTACTTCCTTGGTACGCGCACTCTCCGCAATCGCGTAACGGATCTCGGCGCGAACCGCGTTCGGAGCTTCGGTCTGCCGTACACGAACGCCGTCACCGGCGCGAACGAAGTCCTGACGCTCGCGCAACCTGGCGCGAACAGTTCGCTACTCAGTGTGGCCACTTCGACCCGCGTGCAAGGGTGGGAAGTCAACACGGTCGCGAATGTGCTCGACGACAAGCACCTGAAGATCAATGCGCTCGCGGGCTGGCGGTACTTCCAGGTTCACGAAGGGTTGCGCCTGGAGCAAACGCAACTGCGGTTCGCCGACCTGCCGGGAATGGTGCGCACAGCCGACCAGTTCGACGCGCACAACCGGTTCCACGGTGGGCAACTCGGGCTGCACGCGGACGCTCGCCGCGGCGCCTTGTTCTGCGAGATGACGGCGAAGGTCGCGTTCGGCCAGAACTACGAAGTGGTGAAGAACGAGGGCATGACGATTCTTCAGTCACCGGTTCAGGGCGGCACCGCGACGCGGGCGTTCGGCGGCAGCGGCATCTACGTGCAGCCGTCGAACGCGGGCCGCACCGCGAACGGCGTGTTCGCGGTGGTGCCGGAGGGGACGATCAAGTTTGGGTTCCGCATCGGCGACGCGGGCCGCGTGTATTGCGGCTACAGTTTCATTTACTTGAGCGACGCGGTGCGCCCCGGCGACCAGATCGACCGAACGCTGAACCCGGCGCAGATTCCGCTCGTGAACGGTACCGGTCCGGTGTTCGCCGCCGACCGCCCGGCCCGGATCGTGACCCGCTCCGACTTCTGGGCGCAGGGGCTGATCATCGGGTTGGAAACGCGGTATTGACGTAGGGTGGGACAGAGCTTCGCGCAGGCCCACCCTACAAAATCACCCGCGTGCAAACGCCGATTCCATCACGCTGCGGTCGAACCCTTCGGGCACGCGATCCTCGGCCGCGTACTGATACAGCGCGGCCAGGAAGATCGTGTGCAGCGCCGAACTGACCGCCATGTGAATCAGGAACGCGATCCCGGCCACGACGAACATCGCGATGCCCGGCACGGTAATGCCTTGCGCGACGAGGAGCACGCCGACGAGGAACAGCAGGATTACCGGGATGAACAGCAGGAACAGGATGAAGTTCAGGCCCATGTTCCCGACGATCGCTTCGCCCCACGTTTTGCGCAGCAGCGACAGCGACCGGCCCACCGCGGCCATCGGCCCGATCTTCTCCACGACCAACACCGGCACCACAAAGAACGTCATGATCGACCACGCGCTGCCGACCAACCACGCGATGAGCGCACCGGCCTTCTCGTGCGAGTTCTCGATTACCTTCAGCAGCACGCCGACCGTGGACGACACCATCGCCCACACGAAAATCTGGGGCAGCCGGGCCATCGCCATGCGGAACCCGTCGCTGATTCGCGGGGTTTCGCCGTTGAACCTCAGCATAGCGCAACTGATGAGCGCCGAGTTACAGAAGATGATGACGAAGTACGTGCAGAAGTAGAACGCGAACGACACCGCGTACACCCACACCGGCGGCTTGTTGTTGTTCTGTTGAAGCTGTTGCTGGAACTGGTTCCAATCGACCAACGTCGCGAGCGGCACCGCGAAGCTGAGCATAACGAGCAGGAACAGGAAGCCGCTGACGAGCGGGAAGAACAGCAGGTGCTTGTCGCGCGATAGGACGCGCCAGGTGCTCCCGGCGAGAGCAAAGCCGTTCGAGATGCGGGTGAACATTGGGCAACCTCCGGTGATGTGGGGAACGCGTCGAGCGTACCACAGTAGGGTGCGTTCGCCAGTGCGGGCGCACCTTTTGGAGTTATTCGCCGGTCAGCCGTCGGGGTTAGCGAGAATCTGCCGGAGCCGGTCCGCGAGCACTTCGGGGAATCGCTCCGGCCACGTCGCGTCGATCAGGCCGAGGGCGATCATATCTCGCAGGTGCGTCCGGTCTTTATCCCGGTTCGCAACGAGCTTCATCCGAATGAGCGCGTCGAGCGCGATCACTTGGAATGCGGCTCCGCGTTCGGACTCTGACATGTCCGGTGCGGGAACCGGGTCGGTCGGCTTCACCTTCTCACCCGCGAAGAGCAAGTGAACCCCTTCGCTCGGCTTGCCGTCCGGCCGCTCGTAGAACAGGTGGACGCCGTAGGTGAACGCGTACTCGAACCCGGCTCCGTCCATTGCGATCTTCGCCCCGTCGAGGTCGGCGCGTCGAATGAGGATGTCGACGTCGCGTGTATTGCGCACGGAACCCTCATCGACCTTTGCGACCCACGCCGCGACCGCGTTCCCTCCGATTATGGCGTAGGGAACGCTTCCGCCTTCCAACGCTCGGGCGGCTCGCAGTAACCGTTCTTGTACTTTTTCCACGGCTCGCCCCATCCTTTCGAGAATGTCCGCGGGCCACGGTGCGCTCAGGTTCATGGTTCACCTCACGCGGAGTAAGCGAGTTCGGCCGCCGCCACGCCGCTCCCGGGAGTTACCTTCACGCCGAGACCGCGGAGGACGTGTTCCAGTGCCGCTAGCACCGACAGCACGCAGATCGCGCGGCTGTTGTAGCCCATGATCCCGATCCGCCACGCCTTGCCCTTGAATTCGCCCAAACCGCCGCCGATCTCGATGCCGAACTCCGTGAGCAGGCGCTTGCGGCCCGCGACATCATCGACGCCCGCCGGAATCTTCACCGCGTTCAGTTGCGGGAGTCGGTACGCTTCGGCCGCGATGTACTCCAGGCCGATCGCTTCCAGACCCGCCTTCAGTGCGAGGTGGTTGCGAACGTGCCGCGCGTGCCGCGCCTCCAACCCTTCTTCCAGCACGAGGCGCAAGCCTTCGCGCAGCGCGTAGACCATCGTGATCGGGGCCGTGTGGTGGTACGCCCGGTCACCGCCCCAGTAGCTCATGATCGACGAGAGGTCGAGATACCAGCTTTGCACCTTCGTCTTGCGGGCTTTCAGCGCGTCCACCGCGCGGGGGCTGAGGCTGACCGGTGACATCCCGGGCGGGCAGCTTAACCCCTTCTGCGAGCAACTGAAGGCCGCGTCCACTTCCCACTTGTCCAGTTCCACCGGCGTGCAGCCGAGTGAGGTCACGCAGTCGGTAAGCAGCAGCGCGTCGAACTCGTGGCACAGCTTTCCAACTTCGGAGATGTCTTGCAGCGCACCAGTGGAAGTCTCCGCGTGAACCAACCCGAGAACCTTCGGCCGCGTCGTCTTCAAGATGTCGCGCAGTTCATCGAGGCTGAACACTTGCCCCCACGGTTTCTCCTTTACCGTGAGTTTGCACCCAGTGCGCCCGGCCACATCGATCATTCGTGTGCCGAAGTAGCCGATGCTACACACCGTGACCGCGTCGCCCGGTTCGATCAGATTGACGAAGCACGTTTCCATGCCGGCCATGCCGGTCGCGCTGACCGGGAACGTGAGCTGGTTCTTCGTCTTGTAGACCTCGCGCAGCATGGTCTGCGTGTCGTTCATGATCTCCAGGAACTGCGGGTCGAGGTGACCCAGCAGCGGCGTGGACATCGCGGAGAGAACCCGCGGGTGCGCGTCGCTCGGACCCGGCCCGAGGAGCAAGCGCGGCGTGGGCGAGAGTTGGCCTGGGATCGTTGTCATGATGGTTTTTACTCGTTCGTCGAGAGGTTAGGGTTGTCGAGTGTCATGAAAGGGTGAAAGGGTGAAGGGGAGAAGGGGTGAAAAGCCGAAAACGCCAAGTGCCACACTTTCTCACCCCTTCTCCCCTTCACTCTCACTCCTTCTCTTTGATTAGTGCGCTGATTGCCTTGAACTGCGGGTGCGAGGCGTTGCGAACCCACTCGAACGCGATCGCCTCGGAGGTCGTGGGAACTGCGCCCGCTTGTTCGAGCCGGCGCAGCGCGGTGTTGTGATCCACCTCGCCGCGCGCGGCGAGTGCGTCTACCGGCAGGAACACGTGCAACCCGGCGTGGAGCAGATCGAGCGCAGTCTGCGCGACACACACGTGTGTTTCCATCCCGACCAGTACCACGTTCGGCCGGCGCAGCATTTCGAGTTCTTCGAGAAACGTTCCGGCACCACAGCAACTGAAGGTTGTCTTCGCTGGGATCGCTGCGGGGAGCCGGCGTGCGATCTCGGGAGTGGTCGGCCCCAGACCTCTCGGGTACTGCTCGGTTGCGCGCACCGGCACTTCCAGCAACGCCGCGACGTCGAGCACGAATCCGGCGTTTCGCACGAGAACCGCGGCCGTGGGTATCCTCACCAGGAGTTTATCCTGAATATCGATCACCACCAGGACGGACGTTTCGACGCGCAGGTGCTTCACGGTACTCATGTTCTACACTCGTGTTTCAAGGGCGACCCGGAGTCGGGCCAGTTCGCTGGCCAGTTCCGCGAGCCGGGTGGCCGACGCCGGAATCCCACCAAACCGATCTTGATAATATGCTTCCGCCCACGCGATTGGAACCTCCGCGACCGGCTCGCACCCGGTTCGTGCGCGGAGCGCGGCTGCGGCGACGATCGCGAACTCCATCGGGGTCTCGCCCGAGCCGTGCGTGATCCCGTGCGCGTTAAGGACTGCGACCAGTTCCCCGAACCATCGCGTCGGTGCTGCGGGCGGAGGTGGTTCCGCCGCCCGGACCGCGCGGCGTCGGACAATCATTCGCGCGACCAGAAGTAACGCGATCGCGACCGCGAGGGCGAGCAGCGTTTCGAGCCGGGTGACGCGGTTCACGAAGGCCGCGAGTTTCTTCCGGCGCTGCTCCGGGGTGTAGTTGACGAAGTACTGGCGGAACCGTTCGCCGATCCAGGAGTTCGCCTGTTGCCGCCGGGCACCGTTGGTGTCGGCGTTCGTACTCTCACCGCCCGGAGTGGGGTCGAGGCTGCGCCAGTGGTAGTGGCGATCTGGCCCGCCTGGGCGGTGTTCGGCAGCGGGAATCGGCATTGACACGAGTGCTTCGACCCAGGCGTGCGCGGATTCTTGCTTCACGAGATATCGCCCGTCGCCGACATGTTCACAGCCCTTGAAACCGAGCACCAACACCGCCGGGATGCCCTGCGAACGGAGCATGAGCACAAGTGCGGTCGCGAACCGCTCGCAGTGCCCGGCCTTCGAGTGATACAGGAAGTCCTCGATGGGGTCGACCTGCAGGTTTTCGCGCCGGAGGTCGGTGGTGTATTGCAGTTCCGGGGTGGTCGCGAGGTGCGCGGCGAACGCTTTCGCGAGCCGGTCGTGGTGCGCCTCGCGCGGGAGGCGCCGCCGGGGGTCGCGGAGCGTGGCCGGGTCGCGCCACTCTGACGGCAATTTGCCCGCGTCGATCAAGTCGATCACCAGTTTGTCGGCGTACTTCTTGACCCGCTCGACCGGGTTGTCGCAGAGTTGCCTCAGTGTGTCGTCGAGCAGCGCCCCGGTGAGTTGGAAGCCCGGCCCGAGGTCCGGGTCTGGCCCGCGGTGGTACGCCTGGACGTACTGCACGGGTCGAGTGGGAACGGTCTGCTCGCGATCCATGTAGAAGGTGCCGTCGAAACTGGCGGTCCACCCGCGCGGTCGGTCCTCGGTTGTCCTTGATAGCGGGACCGGCTCGTTCGGCAGCCACACGATCGGGTCGGCGACGAACTGCGGCGCCAGCGGCGGAACGGTGAACTCGAGCGAGAACTGCCCCGGTCCGAGGTTCGGGGGCACCCACGGAACAGCCGTCTTCGCGATCGGATAGATATTCGGCAGCCGCCCCTGATCCTTACTCCATGCGCCGCGCGCGTACTGGTGGTGCGTGCGCCCGCGCCATCGCTGCCCGGGGTCGAGGTCCGTCTTCGGGGTTCCGTCGGGGTACTTCGCGGTCACCTCGAACGCGGTTTCGTCATTCGTCGCCAACGGCCCGGTCAGGTTCAGATCCACCATCTGTCCGGCGGAGTACCCGATCTCGATGCGGGGTTTCCCGAAGTCGGCCTTCATCGCCTGTGAGCGCGGGGTCAGCAGGTACAGCGGCACCGCGACCGCCCCCGCGCTCGTGGCCCACAGGATCGCCGCGCGGAACCCCGATCGCGCGCCGTGCGGTTCGGCAGACGTGGCGGCGATTCGCGCGGGCGGTGCTTTCGGGTTGGGAACCGGCGCGACGATTCCGGCGGCGCGGTTCAGGTGGAACAACGTTAGACTCCAGACGGCCGCGACGAGGTAGAATCCGACGAGCGCGAAGCAGAGCGGTTCCTCGGCGAACGCCGCGGCCAGCCCGACGCCCGCGAGTGCGGTCCCGTGGAGCGTCCAGTAGTCGCCCGCGTGCTTCTCGTCGCGGGCCACCTTCGCCGCCAGCAGAAGCATCACTAGCGGTCCGCACATCGCCACGATGAGCATGTGCCAACCCAGGCTCGCGAACTCGGCAGTTGCGATGTCCAGTTCGCGCTTGATCCGGAACGCGGCCCAGAACACGAACGCGGTGCCGACGACGGCCCCGAGCCGGTTGGCGGCCGGGATCGAGAGCAGCGCGACCCGCGTTTCAACGAAGTACAGTACGCCAAGCGCAGTCACTGCGAGGCCCGCGAACACCGGCACCTCGGGGAGCATTGGCGCTTGCGCGTACCCCAGCGCGACGCACGCGAGCGCGAGCGTGAGGTACGTGCTGAACCGGAAGGTCGCTTCGGTCGGCATGGGTTCGTTCGGGTAGGTGCCGCTTGCCGAGCGGCACGGCTGTACAACTCGAATCGCTTCGGGAAGGTCCGCGTCGCGCCAGCGTGGGTTATCGCGTGCCGCTCGGCAAGCGGCACCTACTTCAGAGTCGGCGGCTGATACCACGGGAGCCGGTCGCCGGGGCTGACGGTCGCGAACGGCTTGCCCGTCGACCGCGCCAGCGCGCCAGCGTAGGGCGTGTTCGGCCGGCTGCTCACAACAACTCGTGCGCCGCGCGCGAGTCGCCCCGCGAACGCGGACGCGGGCGGTGCCTCAACACTCGGAGCGCCGGGCAGGTCCGCGAGTGGCGTTAGCGCCTCGCGCAGGTGTTCGTCGGAAGTGGCCGTTGAGACGCCCACGCCCGGCACAACGATCGTTACGGGACTGTCGAACGCATGACGCCATGTCACCGCGATCGTCACCGCGAGACTAAGCGCCGCTTCGAGTTGGTCGAGGTCCGCGGGCGTGGGGTTCAGCGGGAGCCACGCTTCCACGACCAGAACCAGTTCCGGCGAGGGAGCGGTGTCGTACTCGCGCACCATCGGCTCGCCGCGCCGCGCGGTCGTGCGCCAATGAATATCGCGGATCGGATCGCCGGGCCGGTACGCGCGCACGCCGCGTACTTCCGCCCGGTCCGTCGTGACGCGGCGCAGCACCTTGCGAGCGCGCCCGTCGCCGCCGGCTTGACGCGAGACCCAGCGCCGAAGCCCGTCAGGTTCCGCGAACCCCGGGCGCGGGAGTACAACCACTTCGCCGCTCGCGTCGGCGGGGCGCTGGCACGTCACGAAGCCGAACGGGAAACTCGACAGGAGCGTGAGTGGTCCGGCGAATCGCCCGCGGTTCGGGAATTCGCGCGACGCAGGGCAGTTGATTCCGCCGTTTGGCGGCACGCGGTACGCGAGGAAGTTCGTCGTGCCCGCAGCGGATCGATCCTCGACGGAGACGGAGACCGGGTGTTGTGCGTCGTTCGTCACGCGCACGCCATATTGGGACCGTTCTCCCGCGAACAGCGGGAGCACCGCGAGCCGGTTCGCCCGCGAGCGGCGCACGTTCCGCCACGCGAGGAATCCGTTCAGCGCCACCAACGCGACCATAGCGTAAACGATGAGGAGCACCAGGTTGATGCTCTTGTACCAAGCGACGCCGCCGACCAGCAGCGCCACGCCGAGCCACGCAAGGCCGGACTCGGTGAACTGAAGTGACGGTGCGCCCTCGCCCACAGTGCGTTTCACGTCGGCACCTTTGTTTTGGCGAGAATCTCGCGCATCACCGGCCCGGCGTCCGGGTGCCCGCCGGCGGCCCAACTTCGCGTTACGAGGCGGTGCGCGAGGACCGGTTCCGCGAGTGCCTTCACGTCGTCCGGAACCGCGTAGTCGCGTCCATTGGTGACTGCGAGTGCCTGCACGGCGCGGTACAGCGCGAGCGCGGCGCGGGTACTTGCGCCGAGCGCGAGTTCGGTGTGCGTTCGCGTCGCGCCGACTAGATCGAGAACGTACTCCGCGATCGCGGGATCGACGCGCACTGTACGAACGTGGGCCTGAAGCGCCATGATGTCGTCCGGTTGAAGAACCGGATCGAGGTGTTCGACTGGTTCACCGGCGCGGTGCTGCGTGAGGATCGCGCGTTCGGCCTCGCGGTCTGGATACCCGACTTTCACGCGAAGCATGAACCGGTCGAGTTGGCTCTCCGGTAGTGGGTACGTGCCCTCGAACTCGTGCGGATTCTGCGTCGCAACGACTAGGAACGGCGGGCCGAGCGGGCGAGTGTTACCATCGACTGTGACTTGTCGTTCCTGCATCGCTTCGAGTAGAGCGGACTGGGTTCGCGGGGTCGCGCGGTTGATCTCGTCGGCGAGCACGACTTCGGCGAACACCGGGCCGGGCTGGAAGATGAACTCGCCGGTTTGCGCGCGGTAGATGGTGACCCCGAGCAGGTCGCCGGGTAACAGGTCTGGCGTGAACTGGATGCGGTTGAACTTGCACGCGAGGCTTCGCGCGATTGCCTTTGCGAGTAGCGTTTTGCCGACGCCGGGCACGTCGTCGAGAAGCAAGTGGCCATCGGCGAGGAGTGCGACGGCTGCAAGCCGCACCACTTCCGGTTTTCCTAAGAACACACGCCCGACGTTTTGCTGGAGCGTGTCGAGCAGCGCCGCGAGTTCACGCGGGGATCGCTGATGCGGCTGTCCGTCGGCCATGCGCGCGGCCTCTTGTGGGTCTCTTCTCTTCGCCGCTTGCGGCTTCGCGGGCGGGGCGCTCGCGAAGCCGCAAGCGGCGTATCGAGTCACTCCACGCCGAATTTTATCGGGCCGCCGATGCCACCGCGCAGATTCGGGTTCACCGGGCGGTTCGCCATCGCTTCCTCCGCCGCCTTCAGGTCGGCTTCGTGTTCGGCGTCTTCCGCAGCGCTCGCCGCCGCTTCCTCCTCGGTCGCGATCTTCTTCAGGCTCAGAGCAATCCGGCGTGTTGTCGGGTCCATGCTCAATACTTCGACGATGACCGTTTGGCCCTCGTTCAGCACGTCGCGCACACGCCGGATGCGCTGCGTTGAAAGTTCCGAGATGTGAATCAAGCCCTCGACGCCGGGGATCAGTTCCACGAAGGCACCGAAGTCCGCGATGCGAGTCACCTTGCCCGTGACGCGAGCACCGGCCTGCACCTGTTTCGCGTATTCCTCGAACGGGCTGACCGTCAACTGCTTCATGCTCAACCCGATCTTCCGCGCGTCGAAGTCCACGCGGTTGATTTTCACCTCGACTTGCTGCCCGACCTTGACGAACTCACTCAAGTCGGTGACGTGTTGCCAGGAGAACTCGGACGCCGGGATGAGTCCGTCGGCGCCACCAAGATCGACGAACGCACCGAACGGCTTGATGCTTCGCACGATGCCCTTCAGCACCTGGCCTTCCGCGACCGTCTTCCAGAACTCCTCGGCTTTCACCTGCTTTTCGCGTTCCAGAACCGCGCGGCGGCTCACGAGCAGGTTCCGCTCTTCCGGGTTGACCTCCGTGACCATTACCTTGAGGCGCTGGTTGACGAACTGGTCGATGCTCTCGACGCGATACAGGTCGAGTTGGCTCGCGGGCATGAATCCCTTGATGCCCGCGACCTCGATCGTCAGCCCGGTCTTGTTCTTGTTCGTGCCGGTGACCTTGGCTTCCACGATCATGCCGTAGACGACCTGCGACCAGTCGTGAACGACCTGCGTGGAGCCTTGACGTGTGAGGATGAGCAGGCCGTCGGCGGAGTCGTAGTGGTCGATGTCGAACTCGACCGATTCGCCGAGTGCGGGTTTACGGCCGTCGAATTGTTGAAGAGGCAGCACGCCTTGACTGCGCCCGCCGGGGACTTCCACGAACACGTCGTTGCCGTGAACGCCGACGATCACGCCGACCTTCTTCCCGCCGCCCACGGTCCCCGCGGCGCGTGGCTTCTGCACCGACTCGACGGCCGCGACGGTCTTCGACACGTCGAAGTCGCCCATCGCTTGCGCGAGTTCGTCCTCGATCAGTTTGTCGAGTTCGCGCGCGTTCGGCTTTTCCCCGCCGAAGTAGAGTTGCTGCGGCGGCCCGCCAGCGTTGTACGGCTTGTCGCTACGGTTTGGTTTGTCGCCGCGGTTGGTGGGTCCGCGATTCGGCCCGCGGGTTTGGCCCCCGCGGTTCGGCCCGCCCGGTTGCGGTGGTCCCTTGCCGGTGTGCGGCGGTGTCCCACCCGGTTTGGGCGCGCCAACCGGCGCCGCACCGTAGACCGGCGGAGCAGCGGGCGTCGTGCCCGGCGGTTTGGGTTGCTCTGGGGTCGGAGAGACGTTTTCGGTGCTCATCGCATGCTCCTCATTTCTACGAGTTAACCTTATCAGACGAGGAGTATGACGACAACAACAGTGCCTTCCTGGTTAGTCGCGACTTGAATGGGGAGCATGTCGGGGCGTTCCCTTACAAGTCGCGGCTAACCACCAACATTCACGCCTTGTAGAATCCGGTTCATGTCTCAAGGCAATCGCAGGAAACTTTGGCTCACGGTCGAAACAATCGTGGCCGTGCTGCTCATCAGCGCCGTCGGTTGGAGCTTCCGCGGCATACTGAAGGGCGTCGAACCCGGCACGCTGCCGCTGCGGGTGCGGGTGGAACTGCTCGTCCCGGCGGGCGTGCTTTACCTGCTCGCGCACTTGTGCTGGTCTACCTTCTGGGTGCGACTGCTGCATTACGAAGGCGTGCGCGTATCATGGTACGTCGGGTTGCGGACGTACTACATCAGCCAGTTCGGGAAGTACGTGCCGGGGAAGTTTCTCGTTCCATTAATGCGTGTGGTTATGCTGCGACCGCACGGCGGGCACCCGGTTCCGGTCGGCGTGACCGCGGTGTACGAGACGCTCACGAGCATGTCGGCTGGGGCGCTGCTCGCGGTGCTGTTCTTGCCACGGCTCGGCGTGCTTCCGCCGTGGTTGTCGCTGAACACAACGGCGCTGTTCGCGCTGCTGGCGCTGCCGCTGGGGCTGGGGATTCTGAACAAACTCGCGGCCCGGATCGCGAAGAAGAATCGCGGACCGGACGCGCGCCCGCTGCCCGCGCCGTCGGTGTGGTTGCTGACGCAGGGGCTGATTCATGGTGCAGCCGGATACTGTTTGTTGGCGCTCAGTCTCGGGCTAACGATTCGTGGGTTGGTCGTGAACGCTCCGGACTGGAGCATGGACGCGTTCGTCACCGAGTTGGGTGCCGTCGCGCTATGTTACGTTGCCGGCTTCGTGGTCGTGGTCGCTCCGGGCGGGCTGGGAGCGCGCGAAACCGTGTTGAAGTGGGCGCTCGCGGGGCAGTTCGCCCAGGCGCTGGGCGAGAAGCAGGCCGGCGAAGTCGCGCTGTTGATCGCGCTGACGTTACGGATCACCTGGACCGTGGCCGAACTTGTTGCCGGCGCGATCCTGTACGTAATCAAGCCCGCACTCCAGCCACCAGTTCGCCACGACGAAACGATCCCGATTCACCACGAGAAGCCCCATGTCTGACCCAAGGCGACCTACCCCCCCGACTCCCCTCCCTTCAGGGGTGGGTGGGGGGGCAGGTCTTCCCGACCTTCTAACGCTCGTGATTCCCGTTTACAACGAACGGGAGAGCCTCGTCGCGCTGCACGCGGAGGTCGCGGAAGTCGCCGTGACGCTGCCGGATCGCGTCGAGATTCTCTTCATCGATGACGGCAGCAAGGACGGTTCGTGGGACATCGTGCGCGAACTCGCGGCGAAAGACGATCGCGTGAAGGGCATCAAGTTCAGGCGGAACTTCGGGAAGGCCGCGGCGCTCGCGGCCGGGTTCAGTGCGGCTCGCGGAAGTGTCATCATCACGATGGACGCGGACCTTCAGGACGACCCGCACGAGATTCCACGATTCCTCGAATTGCTTCGCGGCGGGCTGGATGTCGTGAGTGGTTGGAAGAAGGTGCGCCACGACCCGTGGCACAAGGTGTTCCCTAGTCGCGTGTTCAACAAGTTCCTGAGTGTGCTGACCGGCGTTTACCTGCACGATCACAACTGCGGGATGAAAGCGTACAATGCCGAAGCGATCCGCGAGGTGTACCTCTACGGCGAACTGCACCGATTCGTGCCGGTACTCGCGACCGCTCGCGGGTTCAAGGTTGGCGAGTTAGTGATTCAGCACCGCGCGCGGAAGTTCGGTAGCTCTAAGTACGGGTGGAAGCGGTTCATCAAGGGCGCTCTCGACGTGACCACCGTGCGCCTGTTAACCGGCTTCGGTCGGCGCCCGAACCACTTCCTCGGTTCGTGGGGCTTGACGTTCGGCGCAATCGGCGCGTTCGGCTTCTTCCTCTTGCTGGTGAATCTGCTCGTCAGGCTAATCGACGAGATCCTCGGTGTGGGGCCGATGACGCAAATGGTCGCGTTGATTCTGTCGGTGGGTTGTGGTCTGCTCGGTGCGCAGTGTTTGCTCGCGGGCCTGACGGCGGAAATGACTGTCGCGCGGAAGTGGCTCGACAACGACCCGTACAGCGTCGCGGAGCGCACGGAGTAGGTGCCGCTTGCCGAGCGGCACGGGTCGGCCCGCGTGTGAGCGGTGCGGACACCCACTGAAACGATTCGAGTTGTAGAGCTGTGCCGCTCGGCAAGCGGTACCTACTAAAGAACACATATGGCCGCCGACTCGACCGATATGCGCCGCTCGGTGTTCCTTCTCCTGATGGTCATGGCGGTGGCCATTGCTGCCGCGAAGACCGTCGGCGCCGAGAACGTGATCGAGCCGAGCCGCTACAAGGCCGCGGAGCCGGGCGGGTACGGCTCCGAGCCTGACCGCAGGTGGCCCGACACGCGCCCGGACCCGATTCCGACATTCAGTTCCAACGACAAATCGCGCTGGGCCACCGTTCGCGCGCTCGTTCACGACCGCACATTCGTCATCGGTAATCGCACCTATCCCGACCCGAACGACCTCACGAAGTACAAGGACGAGGGCATCGTCGCGGACCCTGGCTACCGAAGCCTCGACATCGTGATGAACCCCGACACGAAGGAGTTCTATTCGAGCAAACCGCCACTTATGGCGACGCTCGTCGCGTGCGAGTACTGGTTGCTCAATCGCACTCTCGGGTGGGACATCGTGCGCGACCGCTGGCTCGTGATTCCCGCGATCGTACTCACGTGGAACGTGCTCCCGTTCGCGATCTACCTTCTGCTTCTGGGTCGGTTGCTCGACATCACCGGGAAGACCGACTTCGGGAAGTTGCTCGCGTTTGCGGTCGCGGCGCTGGGCACGTTTTTGCTCACGTTCTCCGGTACGCTGAACAATCACCTGCCGGCCGCGTATTGTGTGCTGTTCGCGAGTTATCCATTGCTGCGCGCGATTCGCGAGAACCGCGACATGACCCCCGCGGGCTATTGCATCTGTGGGTTCTTCGCGGCGTTCGCGGCCACGTTCGAGTTGCCATCGCTGTGCTTCTTCGCGGCGCTATTCCTTCCGCTGCTCGTCGCGCGGCCGCGCAACACGCTTATGTTCTTCGTGCCATGCGCGCTGCTGCCATTCGCGGCGCTGTTCGCCACGAACTACGCGGCGATGGGCAAACTGCTCCCCGCGTACAGCGAGTTCGGCGGGCCATGGTACGACTTCGCCGGGAGCCACTGGGCGAAGCGCGGCACGCCCGCCGCGAAGGGCATCGACTTCAACAACGAATCCACGTCGGTGTACGCGTTCCACCTATCGTTCGGGCATCACGGGTGGTTCAGCCTCACGCCGGTGTGGTTGATCGCGTTCGCGGGTTTGTTCTTCACCGCCATCAAGAGCGCGCCCGCGGTGCGGAAGTTGTTCGGCGCGAAGAAGACCACCGGCTGGACGCCTGAACTGTTCGCCGCGATGACACTGGTAATCTCCATCACGGTGTTCTGCTTCTACCTGACGCGCACACAGAGTTATAACTACGGTGGTAACACGAGCGGCCCCCGATGGCTGTTCTGGCTGATACCGCTCTGGGTGATCGCGATTCCTCCGGCCGCGGACCGGTTGGCGCGCAACGGGGCAGGGCGGTTGCTCTGCGCGGTGCTGTTAGGCTTCGGTGTGCTGAGTGTGTTCTACCCTGCGTGGAACCCGTGGCGGAACCCGTGGCTCCTTCAGCTGATGGAGTACAACGGCTGGGTGAAGTATTGAGCGGTTGGGGGCCTCCTAAATAAGAGCTTCGTCATGCCCCTCACATTCCAGGTTCTCGGTCAACCGGGACGGGACAACGCGCTGTTCGTGAAGGTCGATACCGGGCAGTCACAAACGCGGTTGTTGTTCGACTGCGGCGACGGCTGTCCACATCAAGTCGGTCCCGCCGAACTGCGCGAAGTCGATCACTTGTGCTTCTCGCACTTGCACATGGATCACGTGTCGGGTTTTGATTTGTTCTTTCGACTGAACTTCGACCGCACCGCGAAGGGCAACCGTATCTGGGTTCCGCACGGCAGCGGCGAGGTGATTCACCATCGGCTGCGCGGGTTCATGTGGAACCTCGTGGACGACAAGCAAGAAGGCGAGTGGCTCGTGTGCGAGATCGCACCGGAAGCGATTCGCACGGCGCGGTTTCTCCCGAAGGAAGGCTTTCGCACGGCATACGCACAACCGGAACTCCCACGCCCCAACCGCACCATCATCAGGGCTGATGGCTTCACGGTGGACGCGATGTTGCTCGATCACGGTACACCGTCGGTGGGTTATTTGGTGCGCGAGGCTGATCGCGTGAACGTGGATACCGCGAAGCTCGCCGCGAAGGGCTTCAAGCCGGGGCCGTGGCTGAAGCGGCTTCGCGGACCGGTCGCGGCGCCGGGCGAAACCATAGAGATCGGGAGCGTGGCGTATCCGCTCGGCGTGCTGCAAGCGGAACTACTCGTCACCACGCCGGGCGATTCGATCGCGTACCTCACCGACTTTCGGCTGACGCCTGCGACCGCCAATGAACTCGTGCCGTGGCTCCGCGGGGTGAATACGGTGGTGTGCGAAAGTCAGTACCGCGCAGCGGACACCGCTCTCGCGGCGAAAGTCATGCACTCGACTGCGGAAGAGGTCGCGTCAATGGCCGCGAACGCCGCGATCGGGCGGCTGATCCTGTTCCACTTCTCCGATCGCTACGACGCGAACGCCCGGCGCGAAATGCTCAGGGATGCACGCGCGATCTTTCCTTCGACAACACTACCAGATGGCTGGTAGTTCTCAGCCGCTTGCACGCACCAGTAACCAGATAAGAAGCGTGACCCACGTACACGCGAATAGAGCCGGTACCGCCAGCGCGAGCGGTTTGGAGATGGAAAACCCACTGCGCCCGCCCGGTCCGGTCCACCCGTCGAGCGTCGCCTTGTACTCAGGCACGAGAACGCAGATACGCGCGTGAACGTGCTCGCAGTACGCCCAGTGGCGAGTCTGAATGGCGATCCACAGGAGCGTGAACAGCATCCCGACGACCGTGATGGGCAAGAAGAACCCGATCGCGGGTTCCTTGTTGTACATGATGCCGCAGATCGTCAGCAGCCCGGTTTCGAGGAACGAGAAGTAGTTCAGCCGGTCGTGGAACAGTCGCTCCTCGTGCATCCCGTGCTGCCAGAGTCGGTTCACTTCGTCTGCCGAAGGCGGCTTGGGTGCTGCTTCCGTGTCCGTCATGTTGCGATCTCTTCGAGTCAGCGAGGCCCGGCGAAATGGTAACTGTCGCCGAGGGTGGTTCGAGTCATGTGGATGATTTCTTGCGTGTGCCCGCGGAAGTGGCTAACGCTGCGCACAACGGCCTGGATGCCAGTCCAGTCGAAGTTGTTGACGCGGCGCGCGGTCGCGAGTTGCTCGTCGCTCGCTGCCGTCAACGCGGTCTTCGCCTGTGCGACCGCGTCCGTCAGCGCGCGGAGCAGTTCCGCCTTCGGAATCGCGTCATGCGCTGCGAACTCCGCGGGCCGATTTCGCGTGTCCGGTGCGCCGGTGAGGTTGTTCGCGATGATTTGCTGCACGTTCCCCGTGAGGTGCAGAATCAGGTTGCCGATCGCGTTCGTGCCCGCCGGTGGGCGCGACCATACCTGCGCGTCGGTGAGTTGGTTCACGCAGTGAACGACGCGCGAAAGTGCCGCGTCGAGTTCGTCGCCGATCGCGTGGTTCAACGCGGTCCGAAGTTCGCCGGCCATCGGAGTGTCCTCACTTGGTACGACCAGAGCCAGCATATTAGGAGTGAATCGCCCAGACCGTCCAGAGCGTGAGGCCGAACAGCAGCCGCAAGCCGATCTGCGCCGACACCCACCACAGTGACGCGTTTAAGGAAGAGCGGTAGTCTTGCAGGCTCTTCTTCACTTCCTCGTCAACCATCTTTTGCGGGTTCACGATGCCGAGCGTGAGTGCGCGAACGAGCGGTCCCTTCCAGCCAAGCCAGGTTTCCGCCTGGTCGAAGTACCTGACCGTTTCGTCGTGGTCGAAACGACCCACGCGAACGACGAAGTAGATGTCCACTGCGAGCATCGGCACGAGGATGATCGGCACCCACCACCACTCCTGGCGCAACTGTGGCCCGGTTAAGATCGCGAGCGGGAAGATGAGCCGCGACACGATCAACTGCACGACCGTGAGGATCAGCGCGAGGATCGCGGGCCGGAAGAACGACCAGTTGAGTATCAAACTGCGATGTTCACTGAGACGCGAGATGAGTTTCGGCCAGCGCCCGCGAACGCCGATCAGGATGCGCACTGCTGCCAAATACACATCCCAACGGCGTACAAGGCTGATGACGAACATCAGCGTCACGTAGAAGTCGAAGACGCGGATCAGGTTGATCGGCGGTTGCGTGTCGGGCGGCATGAATGGCGCTCGCGAGAATCACTCAAGAAAGTTGTATCGACTCGTGTGTGGCGAAAACTTGACCCGCGCCCGCGAACCGCGTACCCTCTGCGAACACACTCCCGGGCGAACCATGCCGCGACCGCTCTACTTTCTGCTCGCCGCCACGCTCCCCTTCGTGTTTGGGTGTGGCGGGCCGTCGAACGAGCAATTCACCATTGTGGTGATTCCGAAGGGCCTAACACACGAGCACTGGCAGTCGGTACACCGTGGCGCGCTGCGCTGTGCCGCGGATCTCGAAGCCGAAGATGGCACGCGAGTGCGGATCATGTTCGACGGCCCGCTCCGCGAGCGTGACGCGATGGAACAAATCCGCATCGTGGATCGGCGCGTCGCGACCGGCGCGAGCGGTATCGTTCTCGCGCCACAGCACAGCCAGACGATGACCGCGTGCGTGAAGCGCGCTGCGGATGCGGGCGTGCCGGTCGTGATCATCGACTCCGGCATCGACGACCCTAACCACTTCGTGAAGTATGTCGCGACGAACAACTACAACGGCGGGTGCCTCGCGGCCCACCATCTCATCGGCGAACTGAAGAAGCAAGGGAAGGACAAGCCGAAACTGATCCTGTTCCGTTACGCGGTCGGCTCGCAAGCGACAGAGGACCGCGAGCGTGGCTTCGAGAAGACGGTGAACGACATCTGCCCGGGCGTGGTGTGGCTCTCGACGGATAAGTACGCCGGCGCGACACGCGACTCGGCGATGCGCGAAGCCGGCCCAATGATCCTCCAGTACGGCAAGGACGTGGACGGCATCTTCGCGCCGAACGAATCCTCGGCTTCTGGTACGGCCGATGTGCTGCGCTCGCAGGGCTTGAACAAGAAGGTCGTACTCATGGGCTTCGATGCGAGCAAGCCGCTGCTGCAATCCATTCAGGAAGGCGACATCATCGGGAGCATTCTTCAAGACCCGTACCGGATGGGTTATCTGTCGACGTGGTACTGCGTGCAACACCTTCGGGGCGTGAACGTGAACAAGAGTCGCACCGACATGAGCGAGAGCACGGGCGAGTACCTAGTCACGGAGAAGAACCTGAACGCCGTGTCCACGTTGCGGTTGTACGACCCAGCGACCCAGGCGACTCGCACCACCGATGAACTGCGATACGGTCCGAACGGAAAACCGAAACCATGACGCCGCGCCTTCGAATGACTGGCATTCGCAAGAGCTACGGCTCAACGGCCGCGCTGCGCGGCGTTGATCTCGAACTGCGGCCGGGCGAAGTTCACGCGATCGTCGGCGAGAACGGCGCGGGCAAGTCCACACTCATGAAGGTGCTCTCGGGCGCGGAACAACCCGATTCCGGCACGATGGAATTCGACGGTGCGCGCTTCCGCCCGCCCGGGCCGCACGCGGCACGCGATCGCGGCGTCGCGATGATCTACCAGGAACTCGCGATCTGTCCGGACCTCACCGTCGAAGCGAATGTCACGCTCGGTCAGGAGTGCAGTGGTTATGGGTTCCTCGCGGCTGCCACCAACTGTGAACGCGTCGCGGCCGCGCTCGCACAACTCGGCCACGCGGAGATTCGCCCCGACGCGCCGGTGTCTTCGCTCAATCCCGCCGGGCGGCAGGTGGTTGAGATCGCTCGCGCGCTGCTCTCCGATGTGAAGGTGCTCGTTCTCGACGAACCGACGAGTGCGCTCGCACAATCCGACGCGAAGAGGCTTTTCGAGCTAATAAAGTCGCTCAAAGCGAAGGGTGTGACGGTCGTTTACATCAGCCATTTTCTCGAAGAACTCGAAGCCGTCGCGGACCGGTTCACGGTGCTGCGCGATGGCCTGGCGGTCGGCAGCGGGCGCGTCGGGGAAGTTCCCCGCGAGCGGATCGTTGAAATGATGGTCGGGCGCGCGGTCACGGAGCAGTACCCGAGAACCCCCCACGCGATCGGCGCTCCAGTACTCGGACTAACTGAAGTGTGTGGCAAGGAAATGCCGAACGGCGTGAGCCTCGCGCTGCGTAGCGGCGAGATTCTCGGCGTCGCGGGCATCGTCGGTTCCGGGCGCACGGAGTTGCTTCGCGCGGTGTATGGCCTCGACCCCGTGCGCGCCGGCGTGGTGAAAGTTGGTGTGTACAGCAGCGAACGCGCCACGCCCGCGGACCGCATCGGGCAGGGCATCGGAATGGTGAGCGAAGACCGCAAGGAGGAAGGTCTGGCGCTCGAACTCTCGATTCGCGATAACGTCGCGCTCAGTCGTTTGGGTGATGGTGCGACATTCGGGTTCCTGTCGCGGTCGCGGCTGCGTTCGGCGCTGAGTGAAGTCCTCACCCGCTTCGGCGTGAAGTTCCGCGACGCGGATCAGGCCGTCGGCGAACTCAGCGGCGGTAACCAACAGAAGGTTGCGATTGCGCGCCTGTTCCACCAGCGCGCCGACGTTCTCCTGCTCGACGAACCGACGAAGGGCGTGGACGTGGGCAGCAAGGCCGACATCTACCAGCAGATCGGTGAAGCCGCCGCGAGTGGCAAAGCAGTGCTTATCGTGAGCAGTTATCTGCCGGAGTTGTTCGGCGTATGTGACACGCTCGCGGTCATGTGTCGGGGCAAACTCTCAGCCGTGCGCCCCGTGAGTGAATGGACCCCGGAACAGGTGATTGCGGTTGCAACCGGCAGCGCTTAACACAACGAATGGTTCGCAATGTCAACCTCTCCGCCAGTTCCGCATGCAAAGCCGTTCAGCCTCCCGACCGGACCGTGGGTCGGGTTCATCGCGGTGTTGGTGCTGTTCACCGCGCTCATTGCGATCAAGGGCGAACTCGGTACGTTCCTGAGCCTCGGGAACCTGCGCGTGCTGCTACATGAAGGCACCGTGCCCGCAATCGTCGCGCTCGGGATGCTGCTCGTCCTCATCAGCGGCGGTATCGACCTGTCCGTCGGCGCGACGGTCGCGCTCGTCACGGTCGTCACGATGCGCGTTTACACCGCGATGTACGCTGCGTCCGGGCCGTCACCGACGAATAGCCTGGTCGCGGTCGCGGCGGGCGTGAGCATCGGCGGCGTGTGCGGTCTCGCGAACGGGTTGCTCGTCACGAAACTACAACTCCCGCCGTTCGTCGCGACGCTCGGAATGCTTGGCGTTTCGCGCGGCGTCGCAACGTGGCTCGCGGGGCGAACCGTGCTCCCTTTCAAAGACGGTGGAACTCCAGAATGGGTAAACACGGTAGCATCTTCCCAAACCGAGTTCACCAATCCCGGGCTGTGGTCGCTCGTGCTGCTCGCGATTCTCACGGCGGTGCTGTTGCGCCTCACGGTGTTCGGGCGGCACCTGTACGCGGTCGGCTCGAACGAGGCAACCGCCCGGCTCTGCGGCGTGAACGTGACGCGCACAAAATTACTCGTTTACACGCTCGCGGGGCTGCTCACAGGTTGGGCGGGCGTGATCATGTTCGCGCACAGCAACAGCGGGAACCCGACGCTCGGCGAGCAACTGGAACTGGACGTGATTACCGCGGTGGTGATCGGCGGCGCGAGTCTGTCGGGCGGGAAGGGCACCGTCGTTGGCGCGATGCTCGGCGTGCTGATTCTGATCCTCATCAAGAACGGCGTGAGTCTCTTCAATGTTCCGGTTGAGATGCAATACATCCTCATTGGCGCGCTGCTGATCGCGAACGTGAGCCTGAACCGCTGGCGACAAGGGAAAGTGTCTTGATGTGGTCCGGTGTTCAATGTGGTCCGCCGCTCCGCGGCGGCTCCTCCTCGTTGAACAAAGGCGCAGACCGCTGCGGAGCGGCGGACCCCAAGCGCCACGGCACCGGCAGTACGACGCGGAAACTCGCGTCCAGGCTGGCGGTGGTCGCGGCTCGTTGAGGTGCGACACATTTCCTGAAAACGCACGAGTGGTTGTCCGGCCACTTCACCCGTGACGCCGACATCATGCGGATCACGATGACTACAATCAGAACCATGCGACGGGCACCGGAGGCGGTTCACACCTCTCAGATGCGCCTCGGGAGTTGGTACATGTTTCTACAATAATTCCCCAGAGAATTGGGACGGCACGTGAATTTTGGTTGACACATCCCGTTCATCGGGTACTCTTAGAAAACCTGTTCATCCACTAGGATCGCGCAGGACGTGCGACCGGCCACGGTTGGCCGCGGCCTGGCTCCAGCCTTCCCCCCAACGGCTGAGAGGCACCGCTAATGTCGAATCCGATTAACGCTCTGCAACCCACAGCGCCTGATGCCGCGCCCGAAGTCAAAGCCGAACGCGAGTTCGGTGCGACTGCGACAGAAAACGAACGCCGCAAGCGCAACATCCCCATTGCGACGGACCGCCGTCGCGCCGATAACGCCGCCGCCAAGCGCAAGTTGAGCGAGCGCCGTCGGCTCATTGATCCAACGACTTGTGAGCGAGACTACACCGACGACGAAACCGAGTTCATGAAGGCTATGGACCGGTACAAGCGCGAGAACCGGCGCCCGTTCCCGACGTGGAGCGAGGTGCTTGAAGTGCTGTACTCGCTCGGTTACCGGCGCGTCGCGGAGACGGCCGATCTGCCGGGCCGCGGGTGTGGCGTCACGGCCACGGGTCCGGCAGCCGCGGTCAACACCACGACCCCCCCGCCCGTGAAGGGTTAATTCTTTTCTCCTTTCGTGGCACCGGCCTCCAGACCGGTGAACGCGACAGCTTCGGAGTGCTGTACCACAACGACACCGATGGCAAGGACGCCACGATGAAACTGTTCTTGAGCGCCGGGGAGCCGAGCGGAGATCTGCACGGTTCCAACCTCATCCATGCCATCCTCGCCAAACAACCCGACGCACGGATCACCGTACTCGGCGGCGACCGGATGCGCGCCGCCGGTGCGGAACTACTCTACCCGCTCGCGGACCTCGCGGTGATGGGGTTGAGGAACGTTGTGAGGCACCTGCCGACCTTCTACCACATCGGTGACCTCGCCGTGCGGCACATCCGCAAGCAGAAGCCCGACGCGGTCGTGATGATTGACTACCCCGGCTTCCACCTCGCACTCGCGAAACGCCTTCGCGACCTCAACGTGCCGACGTACTTCTTCGTGCCGCCGCAACTTTGGGCGTGGCGCCAGGGCCGCGTGCGGACCGTTCGCAAGTACTTCACTGGTGTCCTCACTGCGCTCCCGTTCGAGGACGAGTGGTACCGCGAGCGCGGCGTGAAAACACAGTACATCGGGCACCCGTACTTTGACGAACTCGCGCAGCAACAACTCGACCCCGCCTTCCTCGCACAAGAGAGAGCTAAGTCGGGAACTCGCGTCGCGATACTGCCGGGATCGCGCAACGGTGAGGTTGCGGCGAACGCGCAGATGATGCTCGCCGCGGCGCAGAAGATCCACACGGGCCGCCCCAACACGCGGTTCCTGGTCGCGGCGTTTAACGCGGCTCAGGCCCATGTGGTTCGCGCGATCGTGCCGAGCGGCTTGCCGGTCGAGGTTCACGTCGGGCGCACGCCCGAGGTTATCGAACTGGCCGAAGCGTGTATCGCGGTGTCCGGGTCCGTGAGCCTGGAACTGATGTACCGAGCGAAGCCGGCGGTGATCGTGTACCGCGTTGGCGCGGTTGCGGCGTGGACGCTGTCCAAGATCATCAAAGTGCGGTATATGTCGCTTCCGAACTTGCTGCTGAACGAAGAACTGTACCCGGAACTCTCCGGCTCGCGCTACACGCCGGCCGACATCGCCGGGCACATTTTGGGTTGGCTCAACGATCCGGTCCGGCACGCGGTCGCCGTGAACCGACTGGTCGAACTGCGTGCGCGCGCCGCGGTGCCCGGCGCGTGCGACCGTGCCGCCGCGTTCCTGCTCGGCTCAGTCGAGTCGGTGCAGGTTCGTCACGTCGCTTGAGAAAGACCCCACTCCCAACCATTCCCCGCAGGGAGGAGAGGCTGAAGTCGCGAGCGACTCCCAAGAGCGAGTGCCGTTCTTCTTTCCTGTTGGAAGGGTTGGGGGAGGTCTCCCCCGCGATTCATCAACTCCTCACGGTGCAAGCGTGTCCGGGTTCGGTAGGATGACACGGAGCGAACCCCACATACGGAGTCTCGGCGTGGCCGACCAGCCGACCCAAGCCGTTCAAGACTACCTGAAAGCGATTCACCAACTGGGCGGCGCCGACGCGGGCGTCGCGTCTGGGAAGATCGCCAGCGCGCTTGGCGTGAAAGCACCTTCCGTTACTGGTATGTTGAAACGCCTCGCGGACGCCGGATGGATCGAGTACACGAGGGAGAGCGGCGCGAAACTGACTCCCACGGGACTGTCCGAAGCGCTTCGCGTGATCCGCCGGCATCGGCTTGTCGAACTCTTCCTCACGCAAGTCCTGAAACTCGACTGGAGCGAAGTCGATGCGGAGGCCGAGGCGCTCGAACACGCTATCTCGCCGCGCCTGGAACAGGCACTCGCCGACTACCTCGGGGAACCGCACGAAGACCCGCACGGCCACCCGATCCCGTCACGCACCGGCGAAATGAAGGCGCGGAACTTGAAACGCCTCTCCGAATTCCGGTCGGGCGACACGGTTGTCGTGCGCGAGGCACAGGACGACAACCCCGATCGGCTCCGCCACTGGCGCGCGCAGGGACTGACCCCCGGTGCGCGCGTTCGCGTTCTCTCCTATCAGGAACTCGACGACCTTTTCGAGGTCGAGGTGGACGGCACCCTGGTCCGGCTCGGTAGTGAGGGTCTGAGCGGGCTGCGCGGGGAACTGATACCTTCGGCCGACACAAAATAACTCTGCAGTCAACTCACAGCGGCATTTTTCCCACTTTCAGCGGACACATGAGAACTGACGAAAAAGCCGTCACTTCAATCGGCAGTACCCGGACCATTTTCGGCACTCGTGGTTGACCACTTTGGTGAGTGACCTACGGTTCGGGTGTTCGCAGTCAACCGCTCGCGAACCCTCACCCCAGAACTCGCCTTTCCGTGGAAGTGGAGTGTGCTCGTGTTCCAGTTGCTCGCGTGCAATATCGCCTGCCTCGTCATCGCAAGTCTCTATTACACCTGGCGGGACGTGCATATCCACCGTCGCCAGCGGGAGAAGCTCAACGACCGCGTCGCGTACATGCTGTGGGTCGCGGCCCATCGCGCTGCGTGATCCGCCGAAGTTGTGCCTCTCCGCGGCCCGGTCCCACCGGGTCCGGACCGCGCCGCGCTCGTTTTCGGTTGCGGTGGGGGCCGGGTACGATGCTCCGGAACCTGTTGTCAATCGACGTGAAACTGCTCGGCAATCCAGTCTTCCCAGTTCTGCGGGAGTTTGGTGGCGTCGAGGTAGTGCTGCAAGTGTTCCCGGTCGTCAAACGCCGACATGCCCCAAAGGCGAAACGCATCGACGAAACCCATGTCCATCTCGAACGAGTCCGCGAAGTCGGTCGGATCGAGGCCGAGTTGCCACGGCGGAACGACACTCCCCGCCGCGAACATCTGAGCCAGCGACAACAAACCGCGGCTTGGGTCGAGATCCGGCACCTGGCCGGTTGCGAGCGGTTCGGCGCACGCTTGCCAGCTCGCGGGCACTTCCGGCATGGTCCACATCGCGCTGCCCCGCAACTCGACGACCGGTCGTGACCAGAACCAGAGGTCGCGCCTCCAGTGACGTGCGATGCCCTCTGGCGTCTCGGGGTCGTCGCTGAACTCCCATGGCCAGCACACGCCTGCCTGTTGGCTCCGCCAGATCGGGTACGCGGCATCGGACGCGATCAGCCCCAACTGGAGGAGGTCCGCCCGGCGCTGGACCGCGACCCAATCCTCTTCCTCGTCGTTTCTCTCTCGCGACGGATGCAAGACATCGTAAACGCGCTCCGCCCAGTTCACCGGCGCGGCGGGGTGGCGCTTCAGGTACGCGAGCCGAACGTCGGACGTCGGGTCGAGTTCCTCGAGGAACACATGCCAGTAGCTCAGCCAGTCCTCGCCCGATCCCATGCGCCAACCGATCGTGTACCGCTCGTAATGCGGAAACCGCGCCCACGGCGGAACGATGTCTCCGTTCGGGTCGAGGTTCTCCGCCAACCGGGCACGGTAAAACTGTTTCCAGTCCATTGCGTAAGTATACTTGGCCTGGCCAGGGTCGTGAGACTCTGGTTCTGAGTCGAAGACGCGTGACAGCGGCTACCGGGCGGGCTACCGTGGGTAGCATTCACCGCGAACCATCTGGAGCCGGGCATGCGCACGTGGGCTATTCTGTTGAGCTTGACCACGCCGTTCACAGTTCTCGCGGCGGATCGGACGCCGGCACCTCTACCGGCCGAGAAGGCCGCGAAGACATCCGTCCTGCCTCACGGCTTCAAGATGACCGTGTTCGCCACCGAACCTGACGTGATTCAGCCTATCTCGTTCTGCACCGATGCACGCGGCCGGCTGTGGGTCGCGGAGGCGCTCAACTACGGTGAATGGAAGGCGACCGGCAAGGACCGCATCGTGATCCTCGAAGAGAAGGACGGGAAACTCAATCGCACCGTTTTCCACGAAGGTTTCAACTACATCACGGGTATCGAAGTGGGGTTCGGCGGTGTTTGGGTGATGTCCCCGCCGTGCCTCTACTTCGTTCCTGATAAAGACGGCGACGACAAGCCCGACGGCCCGCCCGAAGTGTTGTTCGACGGGTTCGGGTACAAGGAGTCGCGGCACAACCTCGCGAACGGCTTCACCTGGGGACCGGACGGCTGGCTCTACGGCGGGCACGGACGCACCAGCCCTTCTGAAGTGGGCCGTCCGGGCACCCCCGCGAACAGGCGCAGCCATTGCGACGGCGGCGTTTATCGCATCCACCCGACGCGGCTCGTGTTCGAGAACTTCGCGGACGGCACCACCAATCCGTGGGGCGTGGACTTCAACGACTTCGGCGCGTGCTTCGTTTCCAACTGCGTGAACCCACACCTGTTTCATGTGGTTCAGGGCGGACACTTCGAACCCTGGCGAAACCGGCCGTCGAGCCTGTACGCCTACGATCGCCTGCCGACGATCGCGGACCACCTGCACTTCCCCGGTGGGAACTGGCAAGCGGCTCGTGGCGAAACGCCCGAAGTCCTCGCGATGGGTGGCGGACACGCGCACTGCGGCACGCTCGTTTACCTCGGCGATTCGTTTCCGAAGGAGTACCGCAACACGGTGTTCATGTGCAACGTCCACGGGCGGCGGATCAACAACGACATCCTGAAGACAAAGGGTTCGGGTTACACCGCGAGCCACGGGAAAGACTTTATGATCTCCGCGGACCCGTGGTTCATGGGTGTGACGCTGCGCACCGGTCCCGATGGCAGTGTGTACGTTTCGGACTGGTCCGACACTGGCGAGTGTCACACGCTCAAGCCCGACAAGGCCACCGGCCGCATTTACAAGATCAGCTACGATGGAACGGCGGGAGGCGGAAGGCGGAAGCCGGAACTCGACCTCACGAAGATGAGCGACCTGGCGTTGGTGGAACTTCAGGGCCATGCGAACGACTGGTTCGTGCGCCACGCGCGGCGCATTCTCCAAGAGCGCACCGTTAGCCGCGCGCCGAAAGCGAGCGAGGCAGTACACGCGAAACTTCGCGAGTTCGTCGATGCAACGGAACTAGACGTGTGCGGGCGGTTGCGCGGGCTGTGGGCGCTCCACGTGACTGGTGGACTGAGTGCCGAATTACTGATCGAATTGCTAAACGACAATCGCCCGCACATACGCGCGTGGGCGATTCAACTGCTTTGCGAACGCGACACACCAGCCGATACGGCACTCAAGCACTTTGCGAGACTGGCGAAGTCCGACCCGTCGCCGTTGGTGCGATTGTATCTCGCGTGCGCGCTACAGCGCCTTCCTTTGGAGAAACGGTGGACCGTCGCGGAGGAGTTGGTGCGGCGCGCGGAGGACGCCACCGACGCGAACCTGCCGTTGATGCTCTGGTATGCGATCGAACCGCTTGTTGCGAGCGACCCGTCGCGCGCTCTCGTGTTGACGCTGAAGTCCGACATCCCGCTGGTGCGGCAGTTCATCGCGCGCCGGGTGGCCGACGACGCGCTCGCGAAGGGCGTGAAGGGCGATCTCGCGCCGCTGGTTGCGGCGCTCACGCTCGCGGAGGGAAAAGGTCAACTCGATCTGCTGACGGGGGCGCGCGAGGCGCTTCGCGGGCGCAAGAGTTTTCAGATGCCTGACGGTTGGTTCTCCGCGTATGCACGACTCGGCAAGAGCGCCGACCACGCAGTGCGCGAAAACGCGGTTGCGCTGGCGCTGTTGTTTGGCGACCCGCAGGCGCTCGCCGATCTGCGGAAGATCGCGGTAAATGTGTCCGCGCCGGCGGCTGAGCGAGTGAACGCGATCGAGGCGCTTGTCGACAAGCGTGCGGCCGACCTCGCGCCGCTCCTTCACGACCAACTCGCGGACAAGGTGACCCGACGCGCGGCGCTTCGCGGACTGGCCGCATACGCCCACGCCGACACAGCGAAGAAGATACTTGCGGTGTACAAGGGCTTGACGACCGACGAGAAGTTTGACGCGGTCGCGACGCTCGCGGCGCGGTCGGAGAACGCCCTCACGCTGCTCGATGCGGTGGAGGCGAAGAGCGTGCCGCGCGGCGACGTGTCCGCGTTCGTCGCCCGGCAGATGTTCGCGTTGAACGACGCGAAGGTCACCGCTCGCCTGAATGTCGTTTGGGGTGAGGTTCGCGAGACGGCCGCCGACAAGCAGAAACAGATGGCGAAGTACAAGGCGCAACTCACGCCCGCAGCGCTGAAGGCGGCGAATCTCGCCAACGGCCGGCTCGTGTTCGCGAAGACGTGCCAACAGTGTCACAAGCTCTTCGGCGAAGGTGGCACAATCGGACCGGACCTCACTGGTTCCAACCGCTCCGAGTTCGATTACTTGCTTTCAAACGTCATCGACCCGAGCGCCGAAGTCGGGCGCGATTTCCGCATGTCCGTGGTCCGCACCGCGGACTCGCGTGTCCTCACCGGCATCATCACTGAGCGCACCCCGGCGCGGCTCGTGGTTCAGACCGCGACGGAGAAGATGATCGTGGCGCTGGAGGACGTGGAGAGCGTGAAGGACTCGGTGCTGTCGATCATGCCGGAGGGGCAACTCGACGCACTCACAAAGGAGCAGGTACGCGACTTGATAGCGTACATCAGCGGAAAGTCACAGGTGCCGCTGCCGCCGAGGTGATATCCGTGTGGTCCGCTCGCGGTGCGACACGCACACTTGAGCGAAGCGGACACAGGAGAGGCGCTACCAGGCGCGAAGCAATCGGACCCCCCTCAACTTACTTCTTCGGTGGTTGTGGAACGGCCGGCGGTTCGCCGCCGGATAAGTCGCCGAACGCGTAGGCTTTGGCTTGCCATTCCTTCTCGTTCGGCACGGCTTCCCACTTCTCGCCGTCCGCGCTTCGGCTGAACTTGCTCGGCGAACCGTATCCGTAGAGCCATCCGTTCACGCGGCGGACCTGGCGCGGAACCGTGCCCTCGACCTTCGTCCATTCCTTGCCGTCCTTCGATCGCATGCTCCCTTTTGCGAACGTTGCGAGAAACTCTTTGCTGGTGAACTCGACGCACACCACGTCGCCGCGATCGGCGTTGACCGCGTTGTTTGTCCACTCCTTGCCGTCTTTGGAGACGGCCAACAGCCCCGCTTGACCGCCCACCACGAACACGCCATGCCCGAACGCGACGCGGCGGATGCCGGGGTTCTTGTCCACCTGCCCGGCCATCTGCGTGACCGCGATCTTCCCCGTCTTGGGATCGAACACGGTTACCGGGCCGAAGTCGCCGGAGCCGACGATGAGGCCGTTCCCCTGCGCGGTGCCGCGAATCCAGTGCGTCTTGCTCGGCATCTCTGCTCGCGCCACGAGTTCCCATTTCTCGCCGTCGGCGGTCTTGAAGACCGCACCGCGAAGGTCGATCGCGTACAGCACGTTGTCCATCACTTCGAGGCCGAAGATCGGGGAACTCGCGGGCAGCACGCCGTCCGACCACTTCTCGCCATCGCGTGTGGCTGTGAGCCGGCCACTGAAGTAGCCGCCGCCCGCGTAGAACGCGCCCTTGAAGTTCGCGGCCACGTCGAGGTCGTTCTGGTCGTGTTTCGGTTCGCCCCAGGAGGCGTGCTTTTCCCATGTCTTGCCGTCGCGAGACAGCATCCGGTGGCCGCCGTGCCCGACCGCGAGATACCACTCGTTCTTCTTGGGCGCGGGGTCGGCGGCAATCGCAGTCAGGCCGACGAGTGTTACGACGAGGGACAGGGCCAGGGTTCGCGGCATCGAGCAATCTCCGTGGAATCGAATCGGGCAGTTACACTTCGCTTACCGCACCCGTGCTGGCGCCGAACGACTTCGCCTCGATGCCCATCTGGTGCAGCATCCGCAGGTACAGGTTCGCGAGCAGAGTGTTGTTCTTGCGGTCGAACGCGACGTGACCCTTGTGTTTGAACCCGCCGCCAGCGAGCAGGATCGGCAGGTTGTTGTTGTCGTGCGACGACGAATTGCCGAGGTTGCTCGCGTAGAAGATCGCGGTGCGGTCGAGGAGTGTTTCTTCGCCTTCGGTACTCGCCTTCATCTTCTCTAGGAACTCGCCTAACACCTTCAGTTCCGCTTCTTCGATGAGCGCCAGTTGTTCGAGCTTGCTTGGCTCCTGACCGTGGTGCGAGGCGTCGTGGTGCGGGAGCGTGACGCCCTCGATCTCGGGCCGCTCTTGCGAGCCGAGGTGGAGCGAGATCGCACGCGTCGAATCCGTCTTCAGCGCGAGTTGCACGAGGTCGAACCACTGCTTACTGCGCTGGAGCAACTGCGGACCGCTGAAGTCCGCGACCGGCGTCGTGACCTTCACCTCGGGCTTCGGTGTCTTGCTCCACTTCTCGTCTTGCTGCAGCCGCTGTTCGGCCTCGCGCACAGACGATAGGTACAGGTCGAGTTTGGCGCGGTCCGCATCGTTGAGCTTGCCGTTGAGCGTCTTTACCTGCTCTCGCACGTCGTCGAGGATGCTCTGCCCGTCGCGGATGCGGCGCATCTCGCGTGCTTCTTCTTCCGGCGTTCCCCGGATGAACAGTTGCTTGAACACTTGTGTCGCGCGCTGTTGCGACGGGACGCGCACGCCGCGACGGTTCCAGGCCGCGTCGCCGCCGCCGAGGACGAGTGAGCCAAACCGCGTTTGGCCGCCGACGTGTGAGGCCACCTCTTGATCGAGCGAGATGCCGTTGCGGATTTCGTTCGGGCGGATGTTGTCCGGGTGAACGCCGGTGAACAATCCCACCTCGGCAAAGTGGCCCGCAGGGTAGCGGTGCGACATGCCTGAGAACACCGTGAAGTGTTCGCGGTGCGCCTTCAGTACCTTCAAGTAGCGGCTCGGCTCGTAGTCCTTGCCGGCCTTCTCAGGGAAGAAGAACGGCGTGTACATGCCGAGCGGTCGGCCAATGAGGAGCATCCGCCGTGGCGATTGCGACTTCTTCGCGTCCGCGGCGCTGGCCGGGCGCATCGCATCGAGGACTGGCAGCCCGATGGCCACGCCCGCGGATCGCAGGAGGGTTCGTCGGTCGAGTGGCTTGAGGGGCATGGCGGCACCTGTTGAGCGGGGAAAGTCAAAACGCGAGTACGAGTTACGCAGTCGGTTGCGGCTTCGTGAACCAGGTCTCATGACCCTGGTTCACGAAGCGTATCATTTGCTCAAAAACACGCGACTCTGCACCACCTCGTGAACCAAGGTGCGGAAGCCGTAATTCTTGCCGCGGAGGGCTGTCACGGTTTGTTCTACCACCTCGCGGTCAGCGAACTGGATGTCGGCTCCGGTCGCGTACACCAGTAACTTTTGCGTGAGGTTGCGCGCGATCTGGTCCTTGTCCGCGAGGAGGATTTTCTTGTAGTCGTCGATGTTCTTGAACTTCTGCCCGTCGTGCGTTTCGCCGCCGATCTCGACGTCCGGCCCGCGGAAGAACGCGCGCCCGGTGTAACCCGGGAGATTCACAATGCCCTTCGGCGTTCGCGTGGAGGCGCGGTAGAATTCGCGCCAGCCGCCGATCGGGTCGAAGTTTTCCAACGCGAATCCCGGTGGGTCGATGTGGACGTGGCAAGTCGCGCACGCCGCCGTGTTGCGGTGCTTGTCAAGTTGCTGGCGAATGGTAGTCGCGCCGCGAATGTCGGGCTCAATGCTTGGGACATCAGGCGGGGGCGGAGCCGGTGGCTTGCCGATGATTTGATCCAACACCCACTTCCCGCGAAGCACCGGCGACGTGCGCGTGCCATCGGCGGTGACCTTCATTACGCTTGCGTGGGTCATCACGCCACCGCGATGGCTCTCGGGCGGTAGCGTCACTTTGCGGAACTCGTTGCCGCTAACGCCGGGGACGCCGTAGTGTTTCGCCAGCCGTTCGTTGAGCATCGTCCAGTCGGAATCGACGAACTCCAACAGACTCCGATCGTTGGTCAGTACTTCCTCAAAGAAGAGCTTCGTTTCGCGCGGCATGGCCCAGAGCAACGTGCCGTCAAAGTCGCCGTAGAGTTGCGGGTCGGGGATGGTCGCATCGATCTTGCGGAGGTCGAGCCACTGCCCCACGAAGTTCTCGGTGAACCGCTTTGCGAGCGGTGACTTCAACATGCGCTCCACTTGGGCACGTAGCACGGTAGGCTTCGACAACTCCGCTTTCTTCGCCAGTCCGAGCAACTCTTCGTCGGGGTACGTGGACCACAGGAAGTACGCCAACCGCGAAGCCAGAGCGTAGTCGTCGAGCTTCGGCGCGGTCGCGGACCCCGATTCCATCAGGAGCAAGAAGTGCGGCGAAGTGAGGATCGACTTGTAGCCGTAGGTCATCGCGTCGAAGAACGTGTACCCTTTGTCGAGTTTGTCGTGAACGCGCGACACGAAGTGCTTCTGCAATTCTTCGCTCACCGGGCGCCGGAATGCACGCGGGAGGAACGCGCGAATCAACCGCTCGGCGTCTTCCTTTGGCTTCGCACTCGTAGGAACGAGCGGGTCGTTGGCCCATGCAAACTCGTTGCGCGTCGCGGGGATCTTGGGTGGAACCTTTCCCTCGCTCTCCGCTTTCGCGACTGAACGCGGCTTCAACGGCACGTCGGTGAAGAGAGTCGCGTAACTCTTCGGCGGGAACTCGCCGATCGGCCCTTCGATCTTGATCCACTCGATCAGGAGACCCGGCCCAGTGTACTCCTCAATGGATTTCTTGGTGGCGCGGATATCCCAGTTCGCGAGCAGATTCACCACGAACGCTTGTCGGCGTTCGAGGTCGATTTCCACTTCGATGATTGTCGGCTTGCCGTGCGGAATGTCGCGCATGTCGCGCAACACCGCGTCTTCGCGGCCCTGACCGATGACCATGAGCGCGGCCGGGACCGCTTTGCCGTCGGCGCCCACCGCGGCGATCGACATTTGCACCTTGTAGCGCCCCGTAGCGGGAACCGGGGCCGTACTGCACAGCCCGTAGCGCGGCAACTTGCTGTAAACGATGAGCGCGTCGTCCTTGAGCAAGCAACTCCGCGTCAGCGTCTGCCTGAAATTCGGTCCCTTCTCGGACATCTCCTTGCCGGTGCGCTTATCAGTGAACGGAATCGGCGGGTGCGGCGGAACCACTGATATCACCGCCTTCTCCGCAGCCTCCTGGTACAGCAGTTGGTGTGTGGCGGACACGTCGAGTACGGCCCCGACGTTGTCGAACCCCGCAACGGAGTTGTCTTCCGGCAACAGTTCCCTCAGTTTGACCTGCGTGCCGAGTAGGTCGCGAATCGTGTTCTCGTACTCGGTGCCATTGAGCCGCCGGACGACGACCCGGCCCTTCTTCTGTTGGTGGCTCAGTGAAGCCGCGTGCAGTTCCGTTTGCAACCACCCGGTCGCGGATCGGAGTTCGGTTTCCGTGGGCCGCTCGCGCTTCTTCGGTGGCATCGCGCCGCTTGCGAGTTTGTCGTAGACCGTTGCCCAAGTCGCGAGTGTGCGCTGGTCCTGAAGATTGGGCGCGAGGTTATCGAGCCGCAGGTTTGCTTTCTGCACGTTTGGGCCGTGGCAATCTACGCAGTGCGCCGCGATCAGCGGCGCGACCTTCGCTTTGAACGTAGCGGAGAGGTCTTGCCCTGGTGCGTGCTGCGAAACGACAAGGAAAACGATGACAAGGAACGCGGAAGCGATTCGGGTCATTGTGTGTTGGGGCTGTTGGCGGGAGGATCGCGAGTGATTGCGTTTACAACTCAGTTTATCCGACTCGCGAACCGTCTGTCGATGAATTTGCGCCCTGAATGAGCTTCGCGAGGTGGATGTGGTGCGGGCCGAGTTTGCCGCCGTAGTTGCCTGCGGTGATCTGTGTCACGCCGGGGCATCTTGTCGCGGCGAGCATTCCTTCCCAGGTCGCGCGTTCCACTGTCGCCAAGTCGAGGCCATCGAAAACGAGTTCGTACACCGCGTTCACGCCTGCTGGGAGTGCGGACTTCACCACCCCGCGAAGCGTCGGGCAGTACGCGTCGTTGGTGCTCGCCTTCAGCCCCTTGTACTTGCTGCCCACTTTGCTTCCGCTGCGGACCACGCCGCCGGGGAACGGCAGTATCACGCCGGGAAGTCGCCGGATCGCGGTGACTGCCGCTTCCGCTGCCGCGAGCGTTTGTGATTGCGTTTCGCCGAGGATGAGGAAGTTCCCGCCGCCGACGCCCTTCACCGTGCCGAACGTGTCTTCGCAGAGGAACTCGCCGTCCATCGTCGGCATGCGCCAGTAGCGTTTGCCGTCGAGGAGCTTACTAATCTGCCAGCCATCGCCAAAGTATCGCAGCACGCCGCCGACGCGAATCGTCTTTCCCGGATCGCCGGCCAAGCCGTTGAAACACGCGGTCGTCGCGCACGTTAGCACGCAGTTTGCCACGCGATTCGCGATTGCCTTTTGAAGCGCGTCGCGACTGAAACCGAAGAACAGCAGCGACACGCCGGGGCGCCCGTCGGGGGTTTCGTCAGGCGAAAGTTCGCGCTCGATACCGGCTTCTGCGTCGCAGCCGATGACGCTCGCCGCGTACCCGGTGGCGCTTTGTCCGGCGGTGCGTGCCCAACCGATCGTCTCCGCGGTGACCAGCACGCGCGCGGCGGTCATCGGGAACGCTTCGGCGAACGTGTCTTGGATTTCGACGGCGTTGAGGGTTAGCAAGGCGGGTTCTCTCCGGCGTGGGAATAGTGAATCGTGTATTCGTTTGCCGCGTACGCCGCAACCGATAATATGGCTGTTCCCGCCCTGCGAGAACTTTTGATGCCGGTCATGCACTTCCTGTTAATGCCGATTCGTACCAACAAGCAAGGTGTTCAGATCAACGTCGGCAAGGACGGCGACGAGTACAAGACCATCGTAAGCACGATGACGATGCACCCGGAAGACATGATGGAACTCGGAGTCGTGAGCGGCGCGACGATTCGCGTGCGAACGGAGATCGGTGAAGCGGAGTTCCAGTGCAAGGAAGCGAACGTGCCGCGTGGGATGTTGTTCGTGCCCTACGGTCCGCCGACGTGCCAGCTCATGGGCGGCGACACAGACGGCACCGGGATGCCGACCTCGAAGGGCTGGGACGTGGAAGTGGAAGTGGTGGAACCAACCCCTCCCCAACTCCTCCCCTAAGGGGGGGACTTCAAACTCCGGCTCCACCTTCCTTCTTAGGGAGGGGTTGGGGGGGTGCTTCTTGGAGCAACGATGAACACCAACGACAAACCGACCGACGCGCAAGAGCAGGCCGCTTCGCATCCTCTCGACACCACGGAATCGCCGTGGGAAGAGATCGAGCCTGGACGGTTCATGCCGCGACGCATCCGCGGAAGTTTCCGTGGGCGCGCGCTCGGCTGAGCATTCCTCGCCCCACCGCCCAGTTCGGGCGGTTCGCAGTCTGAACCGAAGCCGCAGTAACCTCTCCACATTGACGCGACACCATGACGATCGCAACAGCAACCGAGCCTGTGAAACACGCGCTCAAGATCGTGAAGAACGCGACCTGCACGTTCTGCGGGTGCGTGTGCGACGACATCGAGTTACACGCCGACGCCACGCGCATCGTCGAAACCAAGCGCGCGTGCATCCTCGGCGAAGCGTGGTTCAAGAACCACACCGCAGAACGTCTCTACCCCGACGCACTCATCGACGGCAAGGAAGCCACCGTTGACGAAGCGGTCGAAGCGGCGGCGGAGTTCCTTCACAAAGCGAACATGCCGCTGATCTACGGCTTGAGCAACACCACCTGCGAAGCCCAGCGCGAAGCCGTGTGGCTCGCGGAGTTGGTCGGCGGCGTGATCGACAGTCACACATCCCTCTGACACGGTCCCACTGAAATAGCCGCCCAGTTGGGCGGTAAGGTGACCTGTACGTTGGGCGAAGTGAAGAACCGGGCCGACTTCATCATCTACTGGGGCGGCAACCCGGCCGAGTGCCACCCGCGGCATTTCACGCGATACACCCTCACGCAGAAGGGGAAGTTCCTGCCGCGTGGTCGCAAAGACCGCACGATGGTGCTCGTTGACATCCGCGAAACGATGAGCGCGAAGGCCGCGGACATCTTCCTTCAGGTGCGCCCGGGCAAAGACTTCGAGATGCTCACCATTCTCCGCGCGCTGGTGAAGGGCCAGACGGTAAGCGCCGAAGCCGCCGCCGAAACCGGTCTCACGTTGGAGCAACTCCAAGACCTCGTGAACCGGATGAAGGCCGCGAAGTTCGGCGTGTTGTTCTTCGGCATGGGTCTGTCCATGACGCGGGGCAAGCACATGAACAGTGCCGCGGCCCTCATCCTCGCGGCGGAGTTAAACGCGTACACGAAGTTCGTCGCGATGCCGATGCGCGGTCACGGGAACGTGACCGGTGCCGACGTGGTGATGCGGTACACGTTCTCTTACCCGTTCGGAATCAGCCTCACGCGCGGCTACCCGCGCTTCAACCCGGGCGAATACTCGACCATCGACCTCCTGGTTCGCGGCGACAACGACGCGACACTTGTTCTCGGCGCCGACCCCGGCGCGACGATGCCGAAGCCCGCGATCGAGCATTTGACGCGGACGCCAACGATCGTGCTCGACCCGAAGGTAACGCACACGAGTCGGTTGGCTCGGGTTCACATCACGACATCGGTCGCGGGCATCAGTGCGCCGGGCACCGCGTACCGGATGGACGAAGTGCCGATGCCGCTACGCCCGCCGCTGAAGTCGCCGTACCCGAGTGACGAAGAGGTGATGAAGAAGATCGTCGCGGCCGTGCAGAAGAAACCCGCGTGGTACCCCGTCACGCGAACCGGGGCACAGGTTACGTAGCCAGCGGGGAAACAGAGATCCGAGCAACGTTTTTTAGAGGCGAAGCAGATGCCCAAAACAATTAACCCAAAGAGCATCGTCCGGTACATCAAACTCGGTACGGGCGGCGAATGGGAACCTGAGTGCTTAACGAACGGGATCATCCGTCTTGGATTCGGAACCGCGCGCGTTTCACGTTTCACGGCCTGCTGCAACGGACAGTGGGACAAGCTGCGGCAAAGCTTCCTCGATGATGACTATTCAGAGAGGGAGGCGTCCCGATCTCGCAACGAAGTGCGCCATTTTTTTGAAGACGACGGATCAACGCTTTGGATCACGTTTCATGGAGGAAGACTTCACTGGTGCTTTCTCGATCCGAAGTTCAAACCGCAGAAATATTCGGGGAAGGATGACGGAGTGTATCGCAACGTCGTCGGTGGGTGGGACAGCAATGACGTGAATGGCAATCCTTTACAGCAGACGTACCTCTCGAAAAAGCTGACGACGCTCGCGCAGTATAAGGGCACCTCCTGTACACCGAGTGCGGCGAGGTATGCGCTCCAGAGAATCAACGGCGAGACAGGGGCGATTCCAACCACGCCGAAAGCCAGCGATCTCCCCCAACCACCGCCGCGCTACAAATCGACGGCATATCGGATCCTTCGAGACACAAAGTTGGCGAAGCAAGTCAAGGCGCTCCACAATTACAAGTGTCAGATTTGCAAGCACACGATCAAACTACCCGACGGTTCGTCCTACGCTGAAGCTCATCACATGCGCCCTCTCGGTAACCCTCATAAGGGCTTCGACACGAAGGACAATATCGTCTGCGTCTGTCCGAATCATCACGCCGAATTGGATTACGGGGCGCGCACTCTGTCAGCCGAAGACCTCACGCTCGTTGCCGGGCATTCAATCAACGAAGAATACGTCCGTTACCACAACGAGATCATTTGCGGACAGGGAACGAAATAATGCTTCGGATCACGGGCGGGAAAGTTTACGACCCCAAGAACGGCGTCGATGGCGTCGTGCAAGACGTCTGCGTCGCCGGCGGGAAGGTCGTCGCCAGTGTGGACGCCAGCGCGCGCGTCATCGACGCGCGCGGCATGATCGTGTTCCCCGGTGGCGTCGATGTTCACACGCACATCGGCGGCGCGGCGCTCAACTTCGCTCGCGGACTCATCCCCGAACAGCACCGCAAGGCGCGGCCGATCTTTCATACGCCGCAGTGCCGGGCGGGGATCGCGGGCAGCACGCCCACCACGTTCGCCACGGGCTACGTCTACGCGGGCATGGGCTGGACCACCGCGAACGAAGCCGCCGTGCCGCTCATCTCCGCCAAGCACACACACGAGGAACTTCGCGACACACCCATCATCGACAAATGCTGTTGCGTGCTGATGGCGAACAACGAGATCATTCTCGACCTGCTCGAAAACGACGAGTTCGAGCGCGCGAAGCAGGTCGCGGGGTGGCAGGTGTGGGCCGCGAAAGCTTACGGCATCAAGGCCGTGAACCCCGGTGGCGTCGCGGGGTGGAAGTGGGGCAAAGACTGCAAGGGCCTCAACGACGTCGTGCCCGGTTACAAGAAGGTCACGCCCGCGACGATCATCAAGGCGCTCGCCGACATCGCGGACCAACTGAGCCTGCCGCACCCGATTCACCTTCACTGCAACAACCTCGGCGCACCGGGCAACTACACCACCACGCTCGAAACGATGAAGCTGTTGGAGGGCAACCGCGCCCACATGGCGCATCTCCAGTACCACGCCTACGGCGGCGACGACTGGTACACCATGAAGTCCGCGGCTGTGCCGATCGCGGAGTACTTCAACACGCACCCGAACTTAACTTGTGACGCGGGTGCGGTGCTGTTCGGCGACACGGTTACCATCACCGCGGACGGCCCGTGGCAGCACCTGCTCCACGAACTGACGGGTCGCAAGTGGGGCAACCTCGACGTTGAGAACGAAACCGGGTGCGGCGTCGTGCCCTACACCTACAAGGAAAAGAACCTCGTCAACGCGATACAGTGGGCCGTCGGCCTCGAACTGATGCTCCTCATCACCGACCCGTGGCGCGTGTGCCTCACGACGGACCACCCCAACGGCGCGTGCTTCTGGCGCTACCCCGAAATCGTGCGGCTGTTGATGGACAAGGAGTTCCGCAAGGAGCAACTGAAGGCGTTCTCGGACAAGGCACGCGCCGGAATGGTGCTCCCAGATCTCGACCGCGAGTACACACTCGGCGAAATCGCGATCATCACTTCCGCCGCTCCAGCGCGGACGCTCGGCCTCGCGCAGAAGGGTCACCTCGGGATCGGTGCGGACGCGGACATCGCGATCTTCAACGACGTGAAAGACCCGATGGAGATGTTCTCCTACCCGAGATTCGTCTTCAAGTCCGGGCAGTTGATCGTGGAGGAAGGCGAGATTCGGAACTCCATCGAAGGGAGTCAATTCGCGACGCGGCCCGATTACGATCCGGCCATCGAGGACTATCTTCGCCCGCTGTTCCAGCAGCACTATACGATGTCATTCGAGAACTACCCGGTAACCGAAGAGTGCGTTCACGGGCTGGAAGTCCACGCGTGCAACGCGTGCGTTTCAAAGTAGTAGGCACACTCCGTGTGCCGTTCTTCACCCACAAGCCACGGCACAAGGAGTGTGCCTACTACTCATGCTCACACTCACGCTCAAAGAATCGCTAACGGTGCCGCTTGAGGCGGAAATCCTCACGCCTGACGTGCTCGCGCCGCTGCCGCACGCGGACGTTCGCGCCCTGCCCGTGATGCTCGGCAAGCGCCAACTTCGACTCGATGAGATGTTCACAGTGGAAGGGGAGGGGAGCGACGACGTCGAGATTCGCGGCGACCTCACCAAAGTGAAGTGGATCGGCCGCAACATGACACGCGGACGGGTTCGCGTCGTTGGCAACGTGGGAATGCACGTCGGCGCGTACATGAAAGGCGGAAGCATCGAAGTGACCGGTAACGCGACCGACTGGGTCGGTGGCGAGATGTCCGGCGGTATCATCCACGTTCGCGGTAACGCGGGCGCGCAACTCGGGTCCGCGTATCGCGGTAGCATGAGCGGCATCAGCGGCGGCACAATCCTCGTGGAAGGCTCCGCGGGGATCGAGATCGGTATGAGAATGAAGCGCGGTTTGATCGCGGTTCGCGGCCCAGTTCGTGACTTCGCCGGGCTTCAGATGAAGGGCGGCACCATCGTGCTGATGAGCGGAGCCGAGCAGCGCACCGGCGCGTGGATGCAACGCGGCACCATCATCAGCCTCAAACCGCTCAAGTTGATGCCGACGTTCGCGACCGCGTGTGTGTACAACCCGTCGTTTATGGGCCTCTACGCGAAGCACCTCGCGTCACTCGGGTTCGCACTGCCACACGAAGCGATCGCGGGCGGTTACCAGCGCCACATCGGCGACGCCGCGGTGCCCGGCAAGGGCGAAATACTCGTGTGGCAACCGAAGTTGCAACTTCCGTGAGCCGCCCGCGAACCTTCTCGTCCCGTTGGCCTGTCTGGTGGAGGAAGGAGAAAGTCGGACTTGTCGGGTGTCGTTTCGGGTGTACTGTGAGGATACCGTTCCCCCGGAGAGGGGCGGGAAGGGCTGAAAAGAGAAGCGTTTTGCTCGTGTAGCTCAGTGGTAGAGCAGCGGTTTTGTAAACCGCAGGTCGTGGGTTCAACTCCCTCCGCGAGCTTTTCACTCCCAGTCAGGGGTCATACAACAGAAGTGTTCGCGGAGGACGGTGACGGTTCACGGGTAGGTGGCAGAGTGGTCAATTGCACCAGACTGTAAATCTGGCTCCTTCGGGATTCGGGGGTTCAAATCCCTCCCTACCCACTGGTTCGGAAGTCAACAGCCAAAAGGAAGACACGCAATTCGGTCGGTGCGGCGGTTTCCTGTTGCTCTCCTCTTTTTGACTTTTGATTTGGTTCATGCGGGTGTAGCTCAGCGGTAGAGCTCTTGCCTTCCAAGCAAGATGTCGTGGGTTCAAATCCCATCGCCCGCTCTGGCCGGGTAACTGGAACTGGGAAAAAGTTCTGAGGAAAGCGCCGACCGCGGACGCACGCCCCTTCACTTTTGGCCCCGACCTTTTACCTTTGAATGTTGGGTACGCTGCTGTAGCTCAGTTGGTAGAGCACCTCCTTGGTAAGGAGGAGGTCCTGGGTTCGAATCCCAGCAGCAGCTCTCTCGGACCTGAAACGGGGAGCCACCACCCTTGGCGGCACCCCTCTCTAAACACCTAGTTACCGTTTGAGGAGTGAGGAGCGATGGCAAAGGGGACATTCGAGCGCACTAAGCCGCACGTTAACGTCGGGACCATCGGTCACATCGACCACGGCAAGACGACCGCGACTGCGGCGATCATGGCGCGCAACGCGCACGTGAACAAGCTCAAGGAGTTCAAGACCTACGCGGAAATCGCCAAGGGCGGCATCGTCCGCGACGCGAACAAAACCGTCACCATCGCCGTCTCCCACGTCGAGTACGAATCCAACGACCGCACCTACGCCAGCCAGGACGCGCTGCCCTATAAGGACCTGCTCGACTACCCGGGCATGGAAAAGCTCGACTACGCGAATGCGATCAAGGGTCGCCACTACGCCCACATCGACTGTCCCGGCCACGCTGACTACATCAAGAACATGATCACCGGCGCCGCCCAGATGGACGCCGCCATTCTCGTGGTTGCCGCCGACGACGGCCCGATGCCGCAGACCCGCGAGCACATCCTGCTCGCCAAGCAGGTCGGCGTGCCGAACATGGTCGTGTATCTGAACAAGTGCGATAAGGCCGACCCGGAGCTCATCCCGCTCGTCGTTATGGAACTCCGCGATCTGCTCAACAAGTACGAGTTCAAGGGCGACGATATCCCCATCGTGTACGGCCGCTCGAAAGAAGCGCTCGAAAACGCGACCACCGACAACCCCGGTTCGCTGTCGGTTGATGCCCTGATGTTTGCGCTCGACACCTACGTGCCGCTCCCGCTGCGCGAAGAGGACAAGCCGTTCCTCATGTCGATCGAAGACGTGTTCTCGATCAAGGGTCGTGGCACGGTCGCGACCGGGCGTGTCGAGCGCGGCACCGCGAAGGTCGGCGATGAAGTCGAGATCATCGGACTCCGCAAAGACAGTGTCAAGACGGTGCTCACGGGCATCGAAATGTTCCAGAAAACGCTCGACCGGGCTATCGCCGGCGACAACGTTGGCGCACTGCTCCGCGGCATCGACCGCGATGGCATCGAGCGCGGCCAGGTGCTCGCCAAGCCGGGCAGCATCACCCCGCACACCAAGTTCGAGGCGAACATCTACGTTCTCTCGAAGGACGAAGGCGGTCGGCACACGCCATTCTTCACGAAGTACAAACCGCAGTTCTACTTCCGCACCACGGACGTGACCGGCTCGATTACCCTGCCTGAGGGCGTCGAGATGTGCATGCCCGGCGATAACGTGAAGATCACGGTGGAACTGATGGAAGGGATGCCGGTCGCCATGGACGAAGGTCTTCGGTTCGCGATCCGAGAGGGCGGTAAGACTGTCGGCTCCGGTGTCGTGACGAAGATCTTGGTCTGACCTGACAGTGTTTCGTGTTTCGTGTTTCGTGTTTTGGCAGATACCCGGCGAGAACGGCGAGGCGTCCCGTCCGGTACGAAACGCGGAACACCAAACACTACCGAACGAGCGTAGCTCAACGGTAGAGCAACGGTTTCCAAAACCGTCGGTTGGGGGTTCAAATCCCTCCGCTCGTGCTGTCGCGGGTTACCGGTCGAGCGCGATGCGCGAGGCCCGCCGACGCCGGAAAAGTAGCCGATACGTAACCGGCCGCCGAACAGGGAGCCCACCCCTTTTCGGCGGCCGGTTGGCTCAATGTGACCCGACCAAACGCCTTGTGGCACAGGCGGCCCAAGTCGTGCCACAAGAACAAGAACATCGCCCGCCGCGACTCCGCCACACCTGGCATCGCGCATCGGGACGCACCCACGACGGGATGGAGAGGACGGAGCATGGCGACCGCCGTTGAACCCAGTTCCGCACCCACGACGCCGGGCCAGCCGTTGAGCCTGCCGATCGCCAGCCTCCTCGGCGCGGTCTACGTTAGCGCGTCGCTCGCCATCATCTTTTACCTGCTCCCGGTGCTGTGGGCGGAGTACGTTTCGCGAGCACTAAAGGACAATCTTCTGGACTGGGTCTGCTGGCTCCCCGCGCTCGTGGCCGTCACTGGTGGGTTGTTGTGGTTCGGGAGCCGAATCGCCGGCGATGGCACGCCGCGCGGGATGCACGGTGGGCTGTTCCTGATGATCTCGGCTGGGGTGACGATTTTCTTCGTTGCCCGCGCGTTCGCGCTGAACATCGATGGCGTCCCTGGACAGATCATCAGCGCCGCGATCGCTCTCGGCCTCGGCTACCTCGCCGTGCGGTTCTTCACCGGGAAGGCCGGCGAGCGATGGATGGTGTTGTTGGAAGAACAGGGGTGGTTCTCCACGCACCAGTACAAGCGGTCGCTGGGCGTGAAGGTGAGACGCATCACGATCCTGGGTGTCTTGGTAGTCGGCGGGTCCGGCGCGTGGTCGCTTTACACCACCGGTCTCGTGCCGGACCCGTTGACGCTCGCCCTGCCGTTCGACGTCCGGGATGTTCCGGTGACGATCAGCAAGATTGAGTTCAAGGACGGGGTCGAGGTGCCGGTCAAACAGGTCGAGCTCCCGAAAAATACCATCCTGCTGATGTGGGGAGCGAAGCTCGCGATCCCCGCGCTGATCCTCGCCGTGACGCTGTGGATCGGGTTCCGTGCGGTGAACGTACCGGACTTCGCCGAGTTCCTCGTCGCGACCGAAGCCGAGATGAATAAGGTGTCGTGGTCCACGCGCAAGCGGCTCGCACAGGACACCGTTGTGGTGCTGATAACCACGCTCTTGATGACGCTCTTCCTACTCATCGTGGACCTGTTCTGGGGGTGGCTGCTGAGCCGACAGACGGTCGGAGTGCTGCCCGCCCGCGCGACCAACGTGGACAAGGCAGGTCAAGTTCTGGAACAGAAGTGGTAACGCGGGAACCCGCGAGGCGGCCGCAAGGTCGAACCAATATGACCGAACACGCTACCACCGACAACATCACGAGCGACGAGCCGAAGCCCGCCGTGCCGGACACGCACACCATCGGGGCGGTCCCCGAACTCGTGCTCGAAGGTACGGACCTTCAGCAACAGATCGCGGAGAACGCCGCCGACGTGACCGAATCGCTGGCGGAACCGGTTGCGGAAAGCCGTGCCGAAGCCCCGGCGGATGAAGCCGCCACGCCCGCTGCCGAGGAACCGGCGACCGAACCCCTGGCGCCCAAGCCCGCGAAGAAACCACGCGCACCCCGTGCGCCGAAGGTTGCCGACGCGACCGCGAGCGAGGAGCATCCTCACGTCGAGCCGGCAGCGACGCCCGATCCCGCCCTAACCGTGGCGGTCTCGCCGACCGAGGAGGCGACGGTCGCGCCGAAGCTTGAGAACAAGAAGAAGTGGTACGCGATCAAGGTTCAGAGCGGGCGCGAGGACACCATCAAGGCCGCGATCCTGCGGAAGGTCGCGATCGAGGGTTTTGAGGAAACTTTCGGCCAGATCTTGATCCCGTTCGAGGAGGTCATCGAGAAGAAGTCAGTCCGCGTAAAGGACAAGAAGACTGGCGACTACACAACGCAGGAAAAGAAGGTTGTCCGCAAGAAGAAGAAGTTCCAGGGCTACCTGTTCGCGGAACTAGAGTTCAACGACCGTATCCTGTATCTCTTCCGCGAGACCAGCGGCGTCGGTGACTTCCTGAACCTCCGCGGCACGCCGCCGGTCCCGGAACCGATGCCGGACCACGAAGTCCAGCAGATGCTCACCGGCGTGGTGACGGGGAAGGGCGACAAGAACAAGAAGGTGAAGTTGGAGTTTGAGAAGGGCGACCGCGTTCGCATCAAGGAAGGGTCGTTCGCCAACTCCGAGGGCGAGGTGAAGGAGATCAGCCTCCCCAAAGACCCAACCGATGCGCCGAAGATCACGGTCGTGGTCACTTTTTGGGGGCGCCCGCTCGACGTGGAGCTCGAATACTGGCAGGTCGCGAAGGTGTAGGGCGCTCGTCGCCCCTTCGGGACAATCGCTAAACGGTGCGATTAGCCCTTCACGCCGCGTGGCGCGAACAATACAACAGTTTATTCTGTAAAGATCATCCGTTCCAGGTGCAGCAATGGCGAAGCAGGTGACAGCGCAGGTGAAGCTCCAGTGCCCCGGCGGGTCGGCCACGCCCGCCCCGCCCGTTGGCCCGGCGCTTGGTGCCCATGGCGTGAACATCGGCATGTTCGTGAAGCAGTTCAACGACAAGACTAACAAGCCCGAGATGAAGGGCTTGATGCTGCCGGTGGTCATCACCGTGTACTCGGACAAGAGCTTCGAGTTCAAAATCAAAAGCCCGCCCGCTGCGATCCTCCTGAAGCTCGCGGCCAAGATCCCGCACATGAAGAAGCAGGGCAAGGAAGTGATCCCGGCCGACGCGAAGAAGGGCGGCAAATACAAGGGGTTCAGCGTCACCAAGAAGCAGGTCAAGGACATCGCGACCCAGAAGCAGGCCGACCTCAATGCCCGCGACGTGGATCACGCGGCCCGCATCATCGAGGGCACCGCCCGCAGCATGGGCATCACGGTGGTCGAAGGCTAAGTAAGGTTGGTTGACCAGGACCCGGAGGCGAATGCCTTTACATGGTACTCGCCTCCGGGTCCTGGTCAACGAGGACGGCTGTCAAGAGAAATCCGGCTGCGCGCGTTGACGACATTCGTCGAGCGTCGTAACTGTTATCTTCTCACCACCGCTGCGCTCCGGCGCGTCGGGAGGAGTCGTAGTCGCAGCCCGCGACGAACTCCGCTATTCGAGAGGTTGCTGAAATGGCGAAGGATAAGGAACCCGTCGCGACCGACGGCGAACCCGCACCGGTTGCTGCGGCACCGGCGGCCGAAGCGGCTCCCGCCCCGACCGGGAAGAAGGCCGATGTCGCCGAGGCGCCGCAGGCCAAGAAGAAACCCGGCATTCCCCCGCGGCGCGGCAAGAAGCTCCGCAATCACCTGAAGAACGTCGGCAAGAAGCTCGACGACGCAGGGCCGATCCCGGTTCGGCAGGCGGTCGCCGAACTCAAGAAGCTCAGGCGCGCGAAGTTCGACGAGACGGTCGAAATTCACATCAACCTCGGCATCGACCCGACGCAGTCCGACCAGATGGTGCGTGGTGCGATCCCGCTGCCGCACGGTATCGGCAAAAGCGTTCGCGTCGCGGTGTTCGCTCAAGGCGACAACGTTGAGAAGGCGAAAGCCGCCGGCGCCGATGTGGTCGGCGGAGCGGACCTCGTCGAGCGCATTCAGAAGCAGAACTTCCTTGAGTTCGACGTCGCGCTCGCGGCGCAGGACATGATGGGCATGGTGTCGCGTCTCGGTAAGGTGCTCGGGCCGCGCGGCCTGATGCCAACCCCCAAAGCGGGCACCGTGGTCCCCGCGAACGGTGACCTCGCCGCCGTGGTCCGCGAGTTCAAGGCCGGCAAGGTCGAATACCGCTCCGACAAGACCGGGCAGATCCACGCGGGCGTCGGTAAGATGAGCTTCGACGAGCAGAAGCTCGTCGAGAACATCAACGCGTTTGTCGAACAGGTCCGCTCGGTCAAGCCGAGTGGCGTCAAGGGGAACTTCATCAACGGGGTGGTGCTTTCCGCCACCATGTCGCCGGGTATCCGGCTCAACGTCTAGTGGTGTTTAGTGTTTGGTGTTTCTGTCTGGAAGAGGCTCGCTCTGAGAGCCGTCCTGATGTGATACGCCGAAAGCTAAATACAAAACACGAAACACCAAACACGAAGCGGACATGAGCAAAAAGATCAAAGAACTGGAGCTGAACGATCTCCGCAAGACCTTCAAGGGCGTGCGGGACTTCGTTCTACTGGAGCCTCTCAAGCTCGACTCCGCCGCAGACTACACGTTGCGGAAGAGTCTGCGCGAGAAGAAGGTTCGCGTCAAGATGGTCAAGAACAGCTTCGTGAAGAAGGTGTTCGACGAGAATGGCGTGAAGGTCGATCCGGGTTCCGGTCCGACGCTCCTGTGCTGGGGTGCGGGCAGCGTGAAAGAGCTCAGCACCGCCGTGGACTCGGTGCTGAAGCAACTCCGCCCAGACCAGAAGTTGCCGGCCAAGATCAAGGAAAAGACCGCGGTCGCGGACGGAACCCCGGTTACGATCGAATTCGCCAAGACCATCCCGACGCGCCTGGAGGCCATCGGTAGCATCGTGGCCGCGATCCTCGGGCCGGGTGCGGGTATCGCCGGTGCCATCGCCGGACCGGGCGCTCAACTCGCCAGCATCCTCAAGACTATCGAAGAGAAGGCTGGATCGCCGGCGGCTGATGGCGCACCGGCTCCTACCGCGGGGTGAGCCCGCGACGCACGCTGACTGTCAATCAAAACATCGCTCGCGGTTCGCCGCGAGTTTACTGAACCAGCTATTACGCTCCCAGCCGGACCGCTTCACCCGGCGCAATTTTCAAAAGGAAACCTAACCATGGCAAGCGTTGCTGAACTCTGCGAACAACTCGCTGGTCTGACTCTGCTTCAGGCCGTTGAGCTGAAGAACCTCTTGAAGGAAAAAGGCATCGAGCCGGCAGCCGGCGGCGTGATGGCCGCTCCCGCCGCTGCCGCCGGTCCGGCTGTTGTCGCAGCTGAACCGACAGAGTTCAACGTCATTCTTGAGAGCTTCGCCGACAAGGTGAAGACGATCAAGGTCGTCCGCGAACTGACCGGCCAGGGGCTCGGCGAAGCAAAGGCGACCGTCGAAGGCGCGCCGAAAACGATCAAGGAAAATGTGGACAAGAAGACCGCGGAAGACGTCAAGAAGAAGTTGGAAGAAACCGGCGCGAAGGTCTCGATCAAGCCGGCCGGCTAAGCGGAAAAACGGAACATTCTGCCTGTACCGGGTGGGTGTTCTGCGCGTCACGCAAAAAAATACCCGGATGGGGTGACTTTTCTGCCCCGTCCGGGTATCATTCGTGTTGGCGGGTTTCCGCCTCGCTCTGTTACGACCCTCGCGTTCCTGCTCCCCTCTCTTCCTCACAGAAGGCGAGTAGAGTGGGGCGATTCCGCGTAGCCAGTGGTGAAAATGCACGCAACCCACTTGCTCCGATGTGTCGTACCTCTTCGATTCAACACCATGCTCATGACAATTGACAGCCCCCACGCGAACCCGTCGGCCCCCGCGGTGGGTCTGTGTGTGGGTGTCGTGCATTGTGGCCCGACTGCCCGCGATCGATGCGTCGCGACTATTTCCTGCACTATTCAATAACGCCCTCTGCTCACCGACGCAAGGCCCGTTGCCACCTGGGTGACGGTGGGCCTCCTGCGTTGCGTCACCGTTTCCCCTAAGTGGGTAAGGAGTTTTCCGATGCCGATTCCGGCTGTGCGGATCATCAGCCCGACGGACGTTCGCAACTTCGGGCGCTTCGGCGACGCCGTCGATGTGCCCGATCTCACGGACGTGCAGACCCGGTCCTACGACCGGTTCCTGCAACTCGATGTGTCCTACGACAAGCGCACGCACACCGGCCTCGAAGGAGTTCTCCAGGAGATCTTCCCCATCGAGAGCTACGACAAGCGCATCTCGTTGGAGTACCTGCGCTACGAACTCGGCAAGCCGCGCTACGACGCTGATGAGTGCCGGCAACTGCGACTCACCTACGGGCGGCCGTTCCGCGTCTGGCTGCGCCTGCGCAAGACCGAGGGCGAACCGGTTGAGGAAGAAGTCTACCTCGGTGACATGCCCATTATGATCGGCGGCGGTGAGTTCATTATTAACGGGGCCGAGCGCGTCGTCGTATCTCAGTTGCACCGCTCGCCGGGTGTGGACTTCGTCGTTTCGCGCGAAGCGGACAAAGACTTGCACTCGTGCCGCATCATCCCAGAGCGCGGCAGTTGGATCGAAATCAACGCGACCAAGAAAGACACGCTTGGTGTTCGTATCGACCAGTCGGGTAAGTTCTCCGCGGTCACGCTGCTCCGCGCGATGGACCCGATGTACTCTTCCACCGAGAACATCCTGCGTGAGTTCTTCGCCGACGCCATCGTGAAGGTGAAGATCCACACGAAGGAATCGCGAGCCAAACTTGTGGGCGACCCTGAGGCCAACGTGATGCCGTACATCGCGGTGGAAGACGTGATCGACCCGGAGAACGGCGAGGTTTACCTCGACTCCGGCAAGCCGTTCACGTCCGACAAGTTCGACAAGATTTCGGCATCGCAGGTGGACATTCTTTCGGTGATGCCGTACCCGAAAGACCCGATCATCCTGAATGCGATCGCGGAGGACGTGGGCACGGCGCACGACTCGAAGGACACGCACGAAGGCGCGCTGCTCAAAATCTACCAACGGCTCCGGCCTGGCAACCCGGCACAACTTGAGAAAGCGAAGGAACTCTTCAAGGAGAAGTTCCAGGACGCGAACCGCTACCGGCTCGGGCGCGTCGGGCGGTTCCGCATTAACCGCAAGTTCGACCAGAACGTGGCCGAAACCGAGATGACGCTCCGCAGCGTGGACTTCGTCAACTCGGTGAAATACCTGCTCGATCTGCGTGCCCACAAGGGTCACGTCGATGACATCGACCACCTCGGTAACCGGCGGCTGCGCACGATCGACGAACTCGCGGCCGACGAACTCCGCAAGGGGTTTCTGAAACTGCGGCGCACCGTGCAAGAGCGCATGGCGATTCGCGATCAACAGGACATGAGTCCGCGTTCGCTGATCAACCCGAAGAGCGTCAGCGCCGCGATCGAATACTTCTTCGGGCGCAGCGAACTGTCGCAGGTTGTTGACCAAACGAACCCGCTCGCGCAACTCACGCACGAGCGCCGGCTGTCGGCCCTCGGGCCCGGCGGTTTGAACCGCAAGCGTGCCGGCTTCGAAGTGCGCGACGTTCACATCTCGCACTACGGGCGCATCTGCCCGATCGAGACGCCCGAAGGCACGAACATCGGTCTGATTTCGTCGCTGAGCATCTACTCGGAAATCGACGAGTACGGGTTCCTCATCACGCCATACAAGAAGGTCAAGAACAAGAAGTTGACCGACGAAGTGGTGAAACTGCGGGCCGACGAGGAAGCCGACGCGGTGCTCGCCCCGGCCGACACGCAGACCGAGGGCACGCACATCAGTGTCGATCGCGTGAGCGGCCGGCAGAGCGGCGAGTTGATGATGATCCCGGCGGAGAAGGTGCAGTACATCGACGTGTCGCCGAAGCAGATGGTCGGCGTGTCGGCGGGCTTAATCCCGTTCCTCGAACACGACGACGCGAACCGCGCGCTCATGGGTTCCAACATGCAGCGCCAGGCGGTGCCGCTGTTGATCCCGGAACCGCCGCTCGTTTCGACCGGCCTCGAAATCGATGTCGCGCGCCACTCGGGTATGCTTGTCCGCGCCCAGGAAGACGGGCACGTTGTGTTCGTGGACGCGGAGCGCATCAAGCTCGAAGAGAAGGACAAGATCGTCCGCGAGTACCCACTGCGCAAGTACCACGGGTTGAACGAGCGCACGTGCTTGAACCAGAAGCCCATCGTGAAGATGGGCCAGAAGGTCAAGAAGAACGAGATCATCGCCGACGGCGCCGCGACCTACCGCGGCGAACTCGCACTCGGGCGCAACGTCTTGGTCGCGTTCATGTCCTGGGAGGGCTACAACTTCGAGGACGCGATCATCATCAGCGAACGGCTGGTGAAGAACGATACGTACACTTCGATTCACATCGAAGAGTTCGACATCGAGATTCGCGAGACGAAGCTCGGCAAGGAAGAGTTCACCCGCGACATTCCGAACGTGTCGCCGAAGGCACTTGCGAACCTGGACGAACACGGCATTGTCCGGATTGGAACTTATGTGCGCCCCGGCGACATCCTCGTGGGCAAGGTGTCACCGAAGTCGCGCAGCGAACTGACGCCGGAAGAGAAGTTGCTTCACGCGATCTTCGGCCGCGCTGGCGAGGACGTGAAGAACGACTCGCTCGAAGTGCAGTCTGGCACAGAAGGTATCGTCATCGCGGCGCACCGGTACAGCCGGCGCGCACACATGACCGAAGACGAAAAGAAGCAAATCGACAAGGATCGCAAGGACATCGAGACGGTCTTCAACAAACGGATCGCGGAGCAGTTCCGCGAGTTCGTGAAGGCGCTCGAAGACGTGCTCGACAAGAAGGAACTGAAAGACCCCAACACCGGCAAGCAACTGGCGTCTGACAAGGACGACAAGGTCGTCGCGGAGCAGGCGAAGGAGTTCAAACTCGACAAGCTCGACATCCGCTCTCCAGACAGCCAGAAGAAGGCCCACAAGATCCACCACCGGCACTGGGAGCGCATCCAGTTCTTCATCGACGAACAGGAGCGCAAGCTCAACTCGTTGAATCGTGGTGACGAACTGCAGAGTGGCGTACAGCAAATGGTGAAGGTGTACGTCGCGACGAAGCGCGTGATCTCGGTCGGCGACAAGATGGCCGGTCGTCACGGGAACAAGGGCGTTATCTCGAAGGTGCTGCCGGAAGAGGACATGCCGTTCCTGAAGGACGGCACGCCGGTGGACATCCTGCTGAACCCGCTCGGTGTGCCGTCGCGTATGAACGTCGGCCAGATTCTCGAAACGCACCTGGGGTACGCCGCCGCGAAGCTCGGCTTCCGGGCCATCACGCCGGTGTTCGACGGGGCGACCGAGGAAGAAATCCGCGACGCGCTGAAGGAAGCCGGCGTGTCGGTGACGGGCAAGAGCGTGCTGTACGACGGCCGCACCGGGGACGCATTCGACCAGCCGGTGACGGTTGGCTACATCTACATGCTCAAACTGCACCACCTTGTGGATGACAAGGTTCACGCGCGGGCGACGGGGCCATACTCGTTGATCACGCAACAGCCGTTGGGTGGCAAGGCACGCTTCGGCGGTCAGCGGTTCGGCGAAATGGAAGTGTGGGCGCTCGAAGCCTACGGTGCCGCGTACATCCTCCAGGAACTGCTGACGGTGAAGTCCGACGACGTGGAAGGCCGCACGAAGATCTACGAGAGCATGGTGAAAGGCGAGAACACGCTCGAAGCGGGAACGCCTGCCAGCTTCGACGTGCTCACGCACGAGATTCGTGGACTGGGGCTGAACATGTGCCTTGAGAAGAAGAGAGTTTAGTAGGTGTCGTCGTCACGCCCAGGGATCGCAATCCCTGGGCATTAGGCTCAACGAACAACTGCCGCTACAAGATCAAGTGGGAGTCGCAATATGTCCATCGTGAACAGCAAGAGCGCCGACGCCGCCGAAGGCACCAGTTACGAGCGGATCAACGATTTCGGGGCCGTGCGCATTTCGCTCGCCAGCCCGCAGGACATTCACTCGTGGTCGCACGGCGAAGTCAAGAAGCCCGAAACGATCAACTACCGCACATACCGCCCCGAAAAGGACGGGCTGTTCTGCGAGAGGATTTTCGGGCCGGAAAAGGACTGGGAGTGCTCCTGCGGAAAGTACCGCGGGATGAAATACAAAGGCATGATCTGCGACCGGTGTGGCGTGAAGGTCACGCACTCGCGAGTCCGCCGCAAGCGCATGGGCCACATTGAACTGGCCGCGCAAGTCGTCCACATCTGGTTCTTCAAGGCCATGCCGTCCCGCCTAGGCACGCTGCTGGACATGAAGACCACCGCGCTGGAAAAGATCATCTACTTCCAGGACTACGTCGTCATCAATCCGGGCGACACGGAAGTCACCAAACTCAAGGACCGCGAACTGCTCAACGAGGAGCAGTACAAGGAAAAGCGCGCCGAACACGGCGACATGTTCGAAGTGGACATGGGCGCCGAGGCGATAAAAAAGCTGCTGGAAAAACTTAACCTCGTCGAGTTGTCCGATCAACTGCGCAAGCGCCTCGACGCGGAGGTCGCGCGCGGCGAGAAGAAGTCCAAGCAGCGCGAGAAGGAATTGGTCAAACGGCTCAAGACGGTGGAGGCGCTGCGCGACAGCAGCAACAAGTGCGAGTGGATGGTACTGGAATGCATCCCGGTGATTCCGCCGGACCTGCGACCGCTCGTGTTGCTCGATTCGGGCAACTTCGCCACGAGCGATTTGAACGACCTGTACCGGCGTATCATCAACCGCAACAACCGGCTCAAGAAGCTCGTCGATCTCAACGCGCCGGAAGTCATCATCCGCAACGAGAAGCGGATGCTGCAACAGTCTGTGGACGCACTGTTCGACAACAACCGGTGCAAGCGGCCGGTGCTCGGTTCGAGCAATCGCCCGCTGAAGTCGCTCACGGACATGATCAAGGGTAAGCAGGGCCGGTTCCGCGAGAACCTGCTCGGCAAGCGCGTGGACTACTCCGCGCGCTCGGTCATCGTCGTCGGGCCAGAGTTGAAGCTCCACCAATGCGGCCTGCCGAAGAAGATCGCTCTTGAACTGTTCCAGCCGTTCATCATCCGCCGGTTGAAGGAACTCAACCACGCGGACACGATCAAGTCCGCGAAGAAGATGCTCGAACGCAAGGACGACGTCGTCTGGGACATCCTCGAAGAGGTGACGCGCAACCACCCGGTCATGCTGAACCGGGCGCCGACGCTTCACCGCATGGGTATCCAGGCGTTCGAGCCGGTACTCATCGAAGGTAACGCGATCCGCATCCACCCGCTCGTGTGTAAGGGCTTCAACGCGGACTTCGACGGCGACCAGATGGCCGTTCACCTGCCGCTGAGCATCGAGGCTCAGGTGGAGGCCACCGTGTTGATGATGTCCACGAACAACATCTTCAGCCCGGCGAACGGCAACCCGATCATCACGCCATCGCAGGACATCGTGATGGGGTGCTACTACCTCACCGCGACCCGCGGCGCCGAAGACGAAGCGGTCGAGGCCGGCGACGGCATGGTGTTCCACAGCCCGGCCGAACTGTTCCGCGCGCACGCCGAACACAAGCTCGGGATGCACGCGAAGATTCGCGTTCGGCTGCCGATCGAGAAGAAGGTCATCAGCGAGGTGAAGGACGAGAAGGGCAACCCGCGTGCGGAAGAGCTGCCGCGCAAGGCCAACGGTCTCGTTCGCACGACGGTCGGCCGCGTCATCTTCAACGACATCCTCAACGCGAAGATGGCGTTCTACGATCTGCCGCTGGGGTCGAAGTACCTCAGCCGCATCATCGCGGACTGCTATCAGGTGCTGGGCCGCCGCGAGACGATCGCGCTGCTCGACCGCATGAAGGAAACCGGGTTCCGCGAGTCCACCCGTTCGGGCTTAAGCTTCGCGGCGTCGGATCTGCGAACGCCCGAAAACAAGGAAGGCGTTCTGAAGGAGAAAGACAAGGAAGTCGAGAAGGTCCGCAAGAACTTCGAGCGCGGCATTATCACGGAAGTCGAGCGCTACAACCGCGTCATCGACTTATGGATGGAAGCGCGCGACCTGATCACCAAGAAGATGATGACGGACCTGCGCGACGACCGCCGCGTCGATCAGGTGTCCGGCAAGGTGGTGCCGTATCTGAACCCGATTTACCTCATGGCCCACTCCGGTGCCCGTGGCGGTATCGAGCAGATTCGCCAGTTGGCTGGTATGCGTGGTTTGATGGCGAAGCCCAGCGGGGCGATCATCGAGACACCGATCAAGTCGAACTTCCGCGAAGGCCTCACGGTGCTGGAATACTTCTCCAGCACGCACGGTGCCCGTAAGGGTTTGGCCGACACCGCGCTGAAGACGGCGGACTCCGGTTACCTCACGCGTAAGCTCGCGGACGTGGCCCAGAACGTCGTCATCACGATGCACGACTGCAGCACCACGAATGGCATCAGCAAGGGCGTGATGTACAAGGGCGACGAAATCGACCGGTCGCTGTCCGACGCGATTCGCGGTCGCGTCAGTCGCAACACGATCGTTCACCCGACGACCGGCGTCGCGCTACTCGCCGAAAACGAGATGATTACGCCGGCGAAGGCGAAGGAGTTGGAGAAGATTGGGATCGACAAGATCACGGTCCGTAGTCCAATGACCTGCCAGGCGCCTCTCGGCGTGTGCCGGTTGTGCTATGGCATGGACCTTGCGACCGGGACCATCGTCGAAGACGGCATGGCGGTCGGGATCATCGCGGCTCAGTCGATCGGCGAACCCGGTACGCAGTTGACCATGCGTACCTTCCACATCGGTGGTGCGGCTCAGTCGCGGGGCAACGTCGGCGACAATGAGCACAAGTCGAAGAAGGGCGGCATCGTCCAGTTCGAGCGCGTCAACATCGTCGTGAACGACGCGGGTCAGAGCATCGCGCTCGCTCCGCGAACTGGCGAAGTGCTGGTCCTTCGCGGGAAAGACGGCCCGATTTCGGAGCGGTATGGCGTGCCGCACGGGGCGGAGTTGCTCGTCGCCGAGGGCCAGGAAGTGCCCGCTGGCGCCGCACTGGTGAAGTGGGATCCGCACTCGGTGCCACTGGTCGCGGAAGAGTCCGGCATCGTGCGGTTCAAGGACATCAAGGAAGGCGTGACCGTTCGGAGGGAACTCGACCGCGCCACCGGCGTCGAACGGTTCACCATCATGGAACACAAGGGCGACCTGCACCCGCAGATCGTCGTCGAGACCGGGAAGAACAAGGAAGACCGCGTTTACTACATCCACGAACGCGCGAACCTTCAGGTCGTGAACGGTCAGAAGGTGTCGGCGGGTTCGATGCTCGCGAAGACGCCGCGAGAAGTGTCGCAGACGCAGGACATCACGGGCGGTCTGCCGCGGGTGACGGAGTTGTTCGAGGCGCGGCGTCCGCGCAACCCGGCGGTAATGGCGGAAGTCCCCGGTCGCGTGCGGATCGACCCGACGCGGAAGCGCGGCAAGCGCATCATTCAGGTTCTTCAGGAAACGGAAGACGGGAAGTCGCTCGGCTCGGCCCGAGAGCACTTGGTTCCCGCCGGTGCACACTTGCGAGTCCACCCGGACGAGTACGTGAAGGAGGGCGATGCGCTCGTTCACGGGCCGCTCGTGCCGCACGACATTCTGAAGATTCGCGGCGAGGTGGAGGTCCAGGAGTATCTGGTTCGCGAAGTGCAGTCGGTGTATCGAAGTCAGCGCGTCGATATTGACGACAAGCACATCGAGATCATCGTCGCGCAGATGCTCCGCAAGGTGAAGGTGACGGCGACCGGCGACACCGGGCTGTTGCCGGGCGCGGTGATGGACAAGTTCGCGTTCTCCGAGGTGAACCGCCGGCTCACCGAGGAGTGCGTGAAGATCGTCAGCGAAGGTGACACGGCACTGATCCCGGGCCGCGTGTACAGTCGCGAAGCGTATGACGAGGAACGGGCGACGATCGAGAAGGACAAGAAGAAGAAGCAACCGACGTACACAGTGCCCGAGGGCGCCGCGTGCGAGGTACAGTTGCTCGGCATCACGAAGGCCGCGGTTCAGTCAGACAGTTTCATCAGCGCCGCGAGCTTCCAGGAAACGACGAAGGTACTCACCGAGGCCGCGCTCGCGAGCAAGGTGGACTACCTCGTGGGTCTGAAGGAGAACGTGATCTTGGGCCACTTGATCCCAGCCGGCACTGGGTTCAAGACGCATCAGGAGTCCGAGGTGAAGATCAACGCGCAGGGCGTATCCAGCCCGGCGCTGGCCCCAACGAGCGCGCCCCCGACCCCGGACTCATCGGGCGCGTGAGGTGGGCACCGTTTATCCGCGACCCGGAGTCCGCTAGGGGAGCGCGTCAGAGACGCGGCGCGCTCAAAATCCGTTGAGACCCTCTTCCCGCGCGAAGCCCGGTCGCTAACATACTTATTCCCGTTCGGCCGCCGCCGCACGATTAGCAGGACATGACGAATGCCGACGATTAATCAGTTGATCAAGAAGCCGCGTGTGCCGCAGCGATCCAAGCCGAAGCACCCGGCTATTCAAGGGTGCCCGCAGCGGCGCGGCGTATGTACCGTCGTCAAGACAATGACGCCCAAGAAGCCGAACTCGGCGCTGCGTAAAGTGGCCCGCGTGCGGCTGTCGAACGGGATCGAAGTGACCGCATATATCCCGGGGGAAGGGCACAACCTTCAGGAGCACTCGATCGTGCTGGTCCGTGGCGGTCGCGTCCGCGACTTGCCGGGCGTGCGCTACCACATCGTTCGCGGTGTGCTCGACTCGCAGGGCGTGTCCGACCGTAAGCAGGCCCGCTCGAAGTACGGCACGAAGAAGGAAGGCAAGTAGCCAATAGTAATGAGTGATGAGTAATGAGTGCTGAGTTCGGCACTCCTCATCACTCAGCACTCATTACTCATCACTTGAAGCGAAAATGGGTTCCAAAACACGCACCGCCAGTTACGACAAACTTGCCCCGGACACCCGGTACGGCTCGCTCCTGTTGAGCAAGTTCATCAACTGCCTGATGCGCGACGGTAAGAAGTCCGTCGCGACGCGGGTGGTTTACGATGCGCTCGCTCAGATCAAGAAGCGCATGCCGGACGCAGACCCGATCAACGTGTTCACCGAGGCTCTGAACAACGTCAAGCCGTCGCTTGAAGTTCGTTCGCGGCGCGTCGGCGGTGCGAACTATCAGGTTCCGATGCAGGTGAAGCCGAAGCGGGCCGAGAGTCTCGCGATCCGGTGGATTCTCGCAGCGATCCGTGCGAAGGCTGGGCGTCCCACGCACCTGCGCCTCGCCGAAGAACTCATGGCCGCGTTCCAGCGCCAGGGCGAAGCGATGAGCAAGCGCGAACAGACGATCAAGATGGCCGAAGCGAACAAGGCGTTCAGCCACTTCGCGTGGTGAGTCGAGTTCGGTAGAATACATCTAACCACAGAGACACAGAGACACAGAGAAGACGAGAGAAGAGAGTTTCCAATGAACTCTTTTCCTCCGACTCTCTCTGCGTCTCTGTGTCTTTGTGGTTAGTCCGTTTTTGGAGCAGTGTCATGGCGAAGAACCCGGGCACGGACCTGACCCGCGTGCGGAACCTCGGCGTCATCGCGCACATCGACGCGGGAAAGACCACGACCACCGAACACCTGCTGTTCTACGCCGCCGCCAAGCACAAACTCGGCGGTGTCGATGAAGGCACGACCGACACCGACTACGACCCGGAAGAGCAAGCCCGCGGCATTACGATCTACTCCGCGTGCGTGCCGTTCGAGTGGGCCGGATACACCGTTAACCTGATCGACACTCCAGGGCACGTCGATTTCACGGCCGAGGTCGAACGCTCGCTTCGTGTACTTGACGGTGCGGTGGTGGTGTTCGACGGGCAGAAAGGCGTGGAGGCGCAGTCGGAAACGGTATGGCGTCAGGCGAACCGCTACGGCGTTCCGCGAATGGTGTTCGTCAACAAGATGGACGTGGTCGGCGCGAACTTCGCGCACACGCTCGCAAGCATCAACTCGCGTTTGACGCGCAACCCGGACGACGGGCGCCCGGTGCCAATCGTCATTCCGATCGGGTCGGGTGGCGCCGCGGACAGTCGCACACCGTTCAGCGGCGTGATCGACCTGATCGAGATGAAGGCCAAGTTCTTCGATCAAGGCGACCTCGGCAAAACGGTGCGCGTGACGGACATCCCAGAAGAGAACCTCGACGAAGCCCAAGAGTACCGCGAGAAGCTCTTCGACGCGCTCACCGCGCACGACGAGAAAGACTTAATCACTTCTGCCGTGCTCGACGGCAAAGACCCGGACCCCGCGAAGGTTCGCCAACTGATCCGCGAGCAGTGTTTAACTCGCACCATCTATCCAGTTCTCGCCGGAAGCGGACGCGAACACATCGGCGTTCAACCGCTGCTTGACGCGGTCACGCTGTACCTGCCGAGTCCGCTCGACCGGCCACCGGTGGTGGGCACCGATCCGAAAGGGAAGAAAGAGCAGAAGCGGAAACCCGACCCGAAGGAGCCGTTCTGCGGTCTGGTGTTCAAGGCGTCGTGGCACCCGAACGGCAACCGGTTTTTCATTCGCGTGTATTCGGGCATCATGAAGTCGAACATGCGTGCGTACAACCCGGGCAAGGACGTGAAGGAGAACATCGCGAAGCTGTTCCACGTTCACGCGGACCCAGCCCGCGGTCTCGAAGAAGTCGAAAGTGGGCCGGCCGGGGACATCGTGTGCGTCGTCGGGTTGAAGGACACCGTGACCGGCGACACGCTTTGCGAGACCGCGCACCCGATTCTGCTCGAAGCGATCACGTTCGCGGAAGCGGTGGTGAGTCAATCAATCGAACCCGAGAGCGGTGCCGACAAGGACAAACTCGCGATCGCGCTCCAGCAACTTCAACTCGAAGACCCGACATTCAAGTTGAAAGTGAGCGAAGGGCAAACCGTGATGAGTGGGATGGGTACCCTGCACCTCGAAGTGAAACGGCACCGGCTCGAACGCGACTTCCGGCTGAAGGTCAAATCGTACCCACCGCGCGTGAGTTATCGCGAGATGCTGAAGGCGCCCCGCATAGTCGATGTCACGCTGGAAAAACTCGGCGACAAGTCCGCGTTTGCCGGACTAAAGGTCTCGTTCACGAACTTCAAGAGCGAGAGGCCGGTCGCGGTCTTCAACGCTGTCAATACGGACGCGAACCCGATTCCGGTGGCGTTCCTCGCGGCGGCGGAAACGGCGCTCACCGACTCGCTCCAGACCGGCGAAATCGGGATGCCCATGATGAACGCGCAGGCGCGCATTCTCGAAGCGCGATTCGACCCGCAGTTGTCCACGGAGGACGTGTTCGTCGCTGCGGCAATCCGGGCTTACCGCGAGGGGACGCAGGGAAACGTGCTGTTGCTCGAACCGATCATGAAGGTAACCGTGACGACGCCGAATCAGTTCGTCGGCTCGATCTTGGGCGACCTGACACGTCGCGGCGGGCAGATCGACGCGCAGGAAATGAGTCCGACCGGGGACATGGTCGAACTCATCGCGCGCGTGCCGCTGCGGGAATTGTTCACCTACGCGAACGAGGTGCGCAGTCTGAGTCAGGGTCGCGCCGCGATGGGTATGGAACCGCACAGCTACGAACCGGCCCCGGACGAGGTGCTACGGCGGTTGATGGGCGAGTGATTCACCTTAAACGAGGAGTTCTCATGCGAGCGATTTGCGTACTCATGGTTCTCGCGTCCGTACCGGCAATGGGCGCGGACCCGAAGCCGGACTTCACGGTGAAGGCCGAGGAGTTCGCGAAAGAAGCCAAGACCGACCCGAAGGCGTTCACAGCGAAGTACGCCGGGAAAACGGTCGAGGTCACCGGCACAGTGCAGCACGCCCCCGTGCCCGACTCTCAGGTTTGGCTGAACGGTTTCAAAGAGAAGCCGAACCAGGTCGGGAACCCGGTTTTCTGCGCTGTTCCAGCCAAGTTGGACGAGCAACTCCGCTGGTTGGCGCGGGGGCAGCAGTTGACCGTTCGCGGGAAGGCGGTGAAGTCGTCGGGGTCCGCGGTCCTCGACGACTGCGAGTTCGTGAAGGTCGGGCCGAGTACCGCGATTCCGACCACGCTCGCGGCGCTCGACGCCGAGTTCAAGAAGAGCAGAGAAGCCGCGGATAAGAAGTACGACCAGAAATCGGTGGTGGTGCGGGTGAAGGTGAGCGAAGCGAAGACAATGGACAGCAAGGTCGTGTGGACCGTCACCGACGCGACCGGGAAGGGGACCGTGCAGGTGAAGGCGTGGGCCGATCCGCTTCTGGAGAAGAAGTTTCAGGAAGAACTTGAGAAGGTCAAAGTCGGCGACGTGATCGTTCTCATCGGAAGGGCAGACTCGCTGGGCGATTCGTTCCGCTTGTGGGACACGGTTGTGCTGAAGGGACCGCCGCCGGGCGTGAAGTTGCCCGGCGACAAGAAGTAGCCGTCACGCCGGCCGCTCGCTCAGGAGCAACCAGCCGTACACGTTTCCTCCGCGCGCGGGCCGTCCGTCGGTCCCGATCGCACTCACCTCCTTGACGCGGAAGCCCATCGAATCGACCAACCGTTCCGCGATCCCACGCGTGAAGTGGTGCAATGTGAGCGGGGCACCGCCGTAGGCTTGTGACATCGCGATGTCGCCGGCGCCGGCGGGCGCGAAGAAGCTCTTCAGCCGCTGCCCCGTGACGCGTTTCCATCCCAGTCCGCGGAAGTACCGGTTGTGGACGTGCAGCACGAACCGCCCGCCGGGCTTCAGCAGGCGGAACGTGTTCGCAAGTACCTTCGTGCGGTTCTCGGCACCGCGAACCATCCCGAGAGTGCTAAACAGACACGCAGCGTAGTCGAATGACGCGTCTGTCAGCGCGGACAGTTCGACGAGGTTCGCGTTGACGAAGGACGCGTTCGGTACGTTCGTGCGCGCCTTCGCGAGCATTTCTTCAGACAAATCTAAGCCCACACAATCGAAGTCCTTTGCCGCGAAGTGAAGGCACAACCGGCCTGTGCCACAACCCAAATCCACGAGCCGTCCCGGTGTGGGGAACGCGAGTTCGCAGAACGCCATGTCCGCGAGCGCGAGTGGCGACGCACGCATCTGCTCGTCGTAGCCCGCCACCATGTCGGCTGCGTGGAGGTAGTCCCACAACCCGCGATCGACGCCGGGCGGGAGTTGCCAGTCGGGAATCATGGCTACTTTTCAGTTCAGAGTGTGTAGCGTTCAGTCCGCACAGAAGAATGTAATAATCTTGTTTTGTCAGAACACAGTACACTGATCACTAATGAAAAGCACCGACATCCGTATTCGTGACGTGTACCTCGAATACGAGGACTTCCACTACCGCACGCCGATCAAGTTCGGCGGGGTCGCGCTTGACCGCGTCACGATCCTTAACGTGCGGATGACTGTCGAGAGCGGTGCCGGGAAGTCTGCGACCGGATCCGGTTCGATGCCACTCGGGAACGTGTGGGCGTTCCCGTCGCGCGTGCTGACCTACGACCAGACGCTCGGCGCGATGAGGTTCCTCGCATCGCGTGTCGCTGGCGACTACAGTGGGTGTGGGCAGAGCGGTCACCCTATCGACATCACGCACCAACTGGAACCGGAACTGCTGCTCGCGGGCAACGATTTCACCGCGCTGCACCAGTTGGCCGACCCAGTGCCGAAACTCGCGGTGCTGGTCGTCGCGTCAGCGTTCGACGCGGCCCTTCACGACGCTTACGGCAGACTTCACGAACTGAACTGCTTTCACACTTACACACCGGAGTTCCTGCCGAACGATCTCGGCCACTACCTCGGCTCGGAGTTCGACGGGCTGCGCCTACACGACTTCGTTTCTCCAGTGCCGAAACCGCGCATGCCGCTGTACCATCTCGTCGGCGCGCTCGACCCGATAACGCCCGCGGACGTGACCAACCCCGTCGGCGACGGACTGCCCGAATACCTCGCGCAATGGATTGCGCGTGACGGCCTTACGCACCTCAAGATCAAGCTGAACGGCGACGACATCGCGTGGGATGTCGAACGTTGCGTGCGAGTGAACACGGTCGCGGAGGAGGTTCAGCGACAACGCGGTGTCACAACGTGGTGGTACTCGCTCGACTTCAACGAGCGGTGCCAGAACGTCGCGTACTTAATCGAGTTCCTCAGACTGCTCAAGGTGCGCACGCCAGCCGGGTACGACCGCGTGCAGTACGTCGAACAACCGACTGCACGCGACCTGAAGGCGCACCCCGAAAACAAGATGCACGAGGCCGCGAAGCTGAAACCCGTCGTGATCGACGAATCACTCCTCGACCTCGAATCGCTGAAGTTGTCGATGGAGATGGGCTACACCGGCGTCGCGTTCAAGGCATGTAAAGGTCAGACGCAGACGCTGTTGCTTGCGGCGGCGGCGCAGAAATATGGGCTGTTCCGATGCGTGCAAGACCTGACGTGCGTGGGCGCGTCGCTGATCCACTCCGCGAGCCTCGCGGCGCACATTCCGGGTGTGGCCGCGATCGAGTCGAACGGGCGCCAGTATTGCCCGCTCGCGAACGCGCCCTGGGACGCGAAGTTCCCGGGCGTGTTCACGATCACCGATGGCACCATGAACACGTCGCTGCTGAATGGTGTGGGGTTGGGTGCGGGGTAGGCGTCACGGCTCTTTCCGCTCGCGATCGCGGCCGTCGGGAATGACGGTCCAGCCGTCGGCTCCGTCCGTGATCGTCTCGCTGCCGGCGACCGTGAGCGCGGCCCGTAGCGATTCGGGCGTCATCATCCGCGATAGCGTGCGAACCGAGGTGTCGGCGGTGACGACCGACGGGCTGACGTACCAACTGCTCACGCCGTTCAGACTGTCGAAGCCGAAGTCCATCGTGGTGAACTTTAGGTCGCGTGGCTCCATCCAGTGGATCCCGAGGCCGTTGTTCTCGACGATCAGAATCGTGGTGTCCGTTCCGTCTTTGATTTCCCGTTTCTTGCGGGGTGCCGCGCCGGGCCACAACGTTTCGGCACCGACCACGGCGAGGTAGTTTGTCGTCGTCAGGCCGACGCGGTGTGCGCCGCTGAACGCGAAAGTTTTCGGCATTTGGTCCGCGAGTCGGCTGTTGTTAGGGCCGTTCCAGGGTTCATCGAACCGGTAGGCTTTGAACAGTCTGTCCTGCTCGATGTACGGCAAGAGGAGGACTCGCCAACTGTGCCACGGGTGTCCGTCCGGCCCCAGGAGGTACGCCGGCGGCAACTTGTCGTCGTTCGATGATTGGTAGGAGGCGACCGCCGTCCCGAGTTGTTTGAGGTTTCAGACGTCCGACATGTGGCTCGCGGAGTCACGCACCTTCTGCACGGCGCGCGTCAGTCCGTACCCGCCGGCACCGAGGGTCGCCGCGACCGACAGACCGATGAACTGTCGGCGCGATAATGGGAGCGACATCAGAAGCCCTCGTGAGTGATCGAGGCATTGCCACACTCAACACCGATGATACCCGATCCGCGCCCCACCGCGACCGACTTCGCTCGAATGTGGTCGATTACCTCGCGCCGGGGCAAAGCCGACTCCGTCACGTGCGGCTTGGTGTTCGCGGGAGCCAACTGTAACTTAGGATGCGGGGCTACCTCTCCGCCCCGCGGAGCGCATTGCCGCCATGAGTACGCATCTGCCAGGGAACGGCATCGACGACACGCCCGTGACGGAGCGTGACCTCATCGCCTACTTCCACGAAGGCGCGAAGCCAGTGTCTGAGTGGCGCGTCGGCGCGGAGTTCGAGAAGATCGCCATTGACCGCGCGACCGGGCGTCAGATCGGTTTCGACGGCGGCATCGAGCGCGTCCTACATGCGCTCGCAACGCATTTCGCCTGGGAACCGCACTCCGAAGCGGGCCGGTTGACGACGCTCACACGCGGAATGTCTACGATCTCCGTGGAACCGGGCGGGCAACTCGAACTCTCCACCGCGCCGTCGCTTCACCTTTCCGAACTGCGAAGCGAACTCGACGCGCACCTGCGCGAACTGCGCGCGGTGACGGACCCCGCGAAGGTCGCGTGGATCGCGACCGGGGTTACACCATTCAGCGCAGTAGACGGAATCCCACTGAACCCGCGCCCACGACACCAACTGATGGCGGAATATCTTCCGACGCGCAGTCGGTTCGCGCTTCACATGATGAAGGCGACCGCGAGCACGCAGGTCACGTTCGACTACGCGGACGAGGCCGACGCGGGGCGCAAGTTCGCGGTCGCGCTCAGGCTCAGTCCGGTCGTGAACGCGATGTTCGCGAACGCTCCGATGCACGCGGGTCAGCGCACGGAGTTCGCGTCGTTTCGCGGGCACATCTGGCACGGCATGGACCCGGACCGCAGTGGGCTACTCACAGACCTGCTCGCGGGCGAAGTGTCCTTTTCGCGCTGGGTGAAACTCGTTCTCGACGTGCCACTGCTGTTCCTCACGGATGGCGAATCGCTCCGCTCGGCGTCGGGGTTAACGTTCCGCGAGTTCCTGAATCGCGGCATCGACGGGCGCTTCCCGACGCGGCACGATTGGGACGTTCACCTCTCGACGATGTTCACGGAAGCGCGCCTGAAGACGTTTCTGGAAGTGCGTGGTGCGGACGCAACACCAACGCCACTGGCGCTCGCGGTGCCGGCCGTGTGGAAGGGATTGCTTTACGATTCGGTGGCGCTCACTGCCGCGACCGAACTGGCCCGCAGTTTCAAGTTGGAGGAATTGCGACCCTTGTCGGAAGCGGTCGCGCGTCGCGGACTGCGTGCGGAGCATCGCGGGGAACCGTTGGCCGAGTGGTGCGGCGAAGTGGTCGCCATCGCGACGACCGGCTTGAATCGCCAGCGCGAAGACGCGACGTATCTGGACGCGCTCCGCGACGTGCTGAAGGCCGGGCGCTCGCCGGGGGAGTTGTGGCCGGCGAGCGGCGGTGTCGCGGAGGTGGTTATGGCGTGTGAATACGCATAGCTGCCACCCCGGGCGTTGCCCAGGGCTGAGGAGTCGCAGGCTTACAGCCTGCATACACCCCGAAGGGGTGACACTTCTCAGCCCTGGGCAACGCCCGGGGTGGCAGCGCCGGGCGCGATACGCACAACATGGAGCAACGCACCGGGGACGCGCTAAGCTTTCCACAACGCGACCTGACCGCTGCGCACCGACTGGTTCGCGAGGTGCGCGGCGCTTGCAGCGCTCACGCCGGCTTCCGCCGGACACGCCACCTTCTTCGACCGGTCGCGGATGCACTCGATCCAGTTCGTCAAGTGGAGTAACTCGCCGTCCGGCTTGTCGTAGAAGTCCAAACCCTTCTGCTGATCGGTGCCGAGAATCAGCGATTTCGGCTCGGGCTGCTTCTTGCCGCGGTCCGGGATGATCTCGTAACGCCCGCGGTCGATGTACAGCGTGCCCTCGCTGCCCATGAACTCCGTCATCGCCCCGTTACGGTTGTTGCTGAACGTTCCCTCGAAATACACCTGCACTTCCTGCTTTGGGTAGCGCAACAGCGTTTGCACCGTGTCGGGCGTTTCCCACACGTCCTTCGCGGCGAACCAGTCGCCCACGCTTGCGGCCGAGGTCGGGTGGTCGAGGTCGAGGAACCAGTGAACCACGTCGATCCAGTGAACCATCAGGTCTGTGAAGATGCCGCCGCCGAAGTCCCAGAACCACCGCCACTGTCGGAATCGATAGGCGTCGAAGTCCTGCGCTTTCGCGTTCCCGCAGAACCGCTTCCAATCGACCTTGCTCGCGTCGAGCGGGTCTTTGCCTTTCTGGAAGCGATTCGCGTTGCGGTTCCAGGTGCAGTGAACCTTGTGAACCTTCCCGATCACGCCGGCCTTCAGCAGTTTGTACGCTTCGAGTAGGTGCGTCATACTCCGCTGCTGCGTGCCCACTTGCACCACACGTTTGTTGTCGTTCTGCGCCGCGATCACGGCTTTGCCTTCGGCGAGATCGTGCGTGAGTGGCTTCTCGACGTACACGTCCTTGCCTGCCTTGCACGCGTCCACGGTTAAGGGCACATGCCAGTGGTCTGGCGACGCGATCAACACTGCGTCCACGTCTTTGCGCGCGAGCAACTCCTCGTGCTGTTTCGTGGCAAACGCTTTCGGGTCGGCGAGCTTCTTCGCGGCTTCGAGATTATCGTCGAAGACATCGCACACGGCGGTGATCTTCACGTTGGGAAGCATCGGGAACGACTTCAGAAGGTGCTTGCAGCGCCCACCGACGCCGATTAGACCGACTTGAAGGGTGTCGTTCGCGGCGAACCCGCGCGACGATTCGACGAGCAGGCCTGCTGTCGCGAGCGCGGAGGTACTGAGGAACTTGCGGCGGTCTGTGGACATCAGCGGCACCTCAATTGGGAGTGGAAGGTGTCATCACGATACGCCGAGTCGCGAGCCAGGAAAAAGGAAAACCTCGCGGGGAACGTCATCTTCGCGGTCGATTTGTTCCTCTTCTTTCGTCGGAAGTAACCTTCCTCGCTCGTGTGCGGGCGTGACACAACAGCGTCCCTGCTCGCACACCTGCGCGATTACGGAATCAGACTGCAACGCAATTCCTTGGATTTCCCAGCGGTTCAGCTTCATCCGACAACCTGGCACAAACGTTGCTCCTCTAGGTGTCGCTTTCACATTACTGGAGAGTGGCCGTGACTGATACACGACTGACAGTGCAGGAGCGAAAGGCGTACCGCAAACAGCTTCGCGGACTGATCACGCGATTGTCCAACGTCGTTGCTCAACTTGAGGCCGAAGGACTGCGACCGAGGGATGGGGATCAGGCTGCGGACCCGAATCACGCCTACGAAGCCGACCGTGCAGTTCGGGAGGCCGAGGGAGAGGTCGCACGCACACTCCTCGTCCCAGAGGAGCAGATTCTTGCGGAGGCCACAGCCGCTCTTGGGCGACTGCTCGACGGGACGTTCGGGATCTGTGAACGGTGCGGTCATGCCATCACCAAACCACGGCTCGAAGTCCTGCCTTATTCCCGCACCTGCATTCGTTGCGCATCAGAAACGGAACGCCGGAACCGTGACCGGAGCTTGAAGTAACCGGAGTCGCGACCGCGAGCCACCCACGGTCGATTCCACAACAACCTCAATCGGTGGAGGGAGGAAGTAACGTGCCACTACCAACTGGCCTCCAGAGCTGGGAGATTCTTGCACTGTCCGCCATCTGCGCGGTCGGCTACCTGACGATCGCTTCGCTGATTGGCGCAGGGATCGCGTGTTGGGTGTACCGCGAACGCGCGGTCGCGACGTACCCCGCACCCACCGCCTCACCGGAGGCAACGCGATCCGAGAACCGTGCGCCGGGATATGCATAACACATGTCGCGGGTCGCGGGGAGCAATCATTCGCTCCCCGCGGCGAGGTGGTACTTCTCGATGAGCCGGTAGCAGGTTCGGCGACTGACCCCCCGGTCCCGCTGGGTCCCCGCACAAGAACAATGGCATTGGTGGGAGCACCACGGCCGGTATCCCGCCAGGGGGTTCCCCCATTCGCACGCGCGGGCCCAGTCGACCCCTCGTCACTGATAATCACTACGCTGTGGTTAAGTCTGTCTTGCATCTACGAAACGGTTCGCTGGTTCACAATCGTTAGCACTTCGTCGAGAGTTTCAACGAGGAAATCCGCGTCATCTTTCGTAATGCACATCGGCGGCTTGATGCGCAGCGTGTTGCCGAGAAGCCCGCCCTTACCGATGAGCAGTCCACGTTCCTTCGCGAGTTCCAGCACGTCAGCGGTTTCGGTGTTCGCGGGTTCCTTCGTTGTGCGGTCGCGGACCAACTCAACGCCCAACATCAGTCCCATTCCGCGAACCTCGCCGATTAGCGACTGACGGTCCGCGAGTTCCACGAGCCGTTGCTTGAGGTGAGTACCGACGGAGTGCGCGTTCTGCTGAATGCCGTCGCGGTCGATGATGTCGAGCGTCGCCAGCCCTTGTGTGACGCTCACCGGGTTGCCGCCGAACGTGTTGAAGTGAACCCGTCGCGCCATCATCGCGGCGATCTCGGGCGTCGTCACACACGCCCCGAGCGGAGCGCCGTTGCCGATCCCTTTCGCCATCGTCACGAGGTCGGGCTTCACACCCCAGTTCTCGAACCCCCAGAACGCGGTGCCCGTGCGCCCGAACCCGGTCTGCACTTCGTCCGCGATACACAGCCCACCGTACCGCCGCACGATCTCGTACACGATGCCGAAATACTCCGGCGGCGGGGTCACGACGCCCCCGACTCCCTGAATCGTTTCACCGATGAAGGCCGCGACAGCACCGGGCGTTTCGTAGCGGATCAGCGATTCCACGTCCTCCGCGCAGCGCACGTCGCACGACGGATACGTGAGACCGTAAGGGCAGCGGTAGCAGTAGCCCGGCGCGGCGTGCTTGATGTTCGCCACGGGGCTGGTCTTGAACTTCCACGTGCCGACGGCGGTCAGCGCCATCGTGCCTTGCGTGCCGCCGTGATAGCCGTTCCGCAGGCTGATGACATCGACGTTCCCGGTGAATTCACGAGCGGAGAGGACCGCGATTTCGTTCGCCTCGCTCCCAGAGTTCGTGAAGTAGCTCACCGATAGCCCGCTGTCCGCAGGCATGTGTTCGGCCAGCCGACGCCCGAACTCGCCGATAGTCGGGTGGAGGTAGATGGTGGTGGTGTGCTGAAGCGTGCCGATCTGTTGACGCACGCGTTCCACGATCTCCGGGTGGCAGTGCCCGACCGACACACTCACGATCCCGGCGAAGCCATCGAGATATCGCGTGCCGGTTTCGTCCCAGAGGTACTGCATGTGGCCTTCGACCACTAACAACGGCTCGCGGTAGTAGGTGAGCAGGCCGGGCGTGAGGTACTGCTTGCGGAGGCTCAGTACTTCGGCCCTCGGAGGTCCGTCATAGGGATGCGGAACGTGACTGGTAACCGGCAGTTCTCGGCGAACACGCGGAACCGCGGGCCGCGGGAGGTTGTCGCTCATGCTGGCTTCGTCTTTCATGTTTGGCTTGGCTTCGGCGTGCTTGGGTCGGGTAGAACGCACGACTGCGACGCGTCGCGCGATTCTTGCGGGTGTCGCTCATGCTCGCTGACAGGAAGCACGGAAGCAAGACCCAAGCCCACAAGGGGACGAGTCACGCAGGACAAGAGCTACAAACCGAATCGCAAGAAGTTGGCCGGTCACCGGCGGAAGGGAGCGGCTACCTCAAGAAAGAGATCGAATCAGTGTGCGGTTCGCGTGTTCCGCAACAAACGGAGCGTTGAGTGCGACTGCGTGGCACCGCGTTCCTGCGGATCGATCGACTTCATCCCCGAGTGCTCCTTATTCGCGCGGCCCGTGATCGAGATTGCCATCGTGTGGTCCGAATGGGACGGCGGGGCGGGGTGCCTTACTTGCTCAGGCTCCTGAGCAACTCTTGTGGCGTGATGATCCCGTCATCGTTGGGATCGAAGGCGCGGAACCCGTCGAGGGTGCGCCCGGCGGTACGCCACTCGTCGAGTCCCACCTGGCTGTCTCCGTCCATGTCCAATTCCTGGAACCACGCCGGCAGCGGTCCGGGAGGGACGGCGCCGTCGCGGGCGGTGAGGGTGAACGAACCAACCCGGAACCCACCCAAACTGGTGACGACGACCCGATACGTGCCCGTTTGAGTGGCGCGGTACACGAGCCGGCAGTCGGCCCCGGTACCCGGGCTACTCCTCTCGACCAGCGGACTGCCGTTCGCGTCTTCGAGAAAGAGGAACGACTGGAACGCGGGGCTGATCAGGCTGAACTGGTACGACTTTCCAGCTTCCAACCGCACGGTCAGAACCTTGAACGCCATCTTCCCGCGGTAGGGCGCACCCGCCGCCACGAGCGCTTCGGTGTGCGTCAGTCGGCCCTTCTCGAACTTCAGGTCGGGTCGAATGACGGCCTTCTGGTTCACTTCCCGGAGAGTGATGAGTCCGTCGCCGTCGAGGTCGTCCTCACTGAACGCGGCGAATGCGCGCCCGGAGGTCAGCCACTCATTGAGGCTGACTTGCCCGTCCCCGTCCGTGTCCAGATCCGCGAACCAGCGGGGCATCCCGGGCAGCAGGACGCCGTCGCGGGCGGTGAGAGTGAACGGGCCGACCCGGAACCCACCCAAACTGGTGACGACGATCCGATAAGTGCCGGTCCGGGCCGCGCGGTACACGATGCGCGAATTGCCGCCGATGAAGGGGCTGCTGTTTTCGGCTCGCGGGGTGCCGTTCGCGTCTTCGAGAAAGATGAACGCCTGGAACACTGGGCTGATTAGGTCGAACTGGTACGTCTTGCCAGCCTCAAGGCGGACCGTAACGACCGTGAAGGCCGTCTTGCCCCGGTACATCTCGATGCTCTCTGCGATTGCCCCGGCGTGTGTCGCCTTGCCCTTCTCCAACACCAACTCCGTTGGCGCTACCCGGCGACGCGTCAGTTCCCGCGGGGTGATGAGTCCGTCGTCATCGAGGTCGTACTCCCCGAATCCGGGGACGGCACGCCCGGCCGTGCGCCACTCGCTCAACTCGACCTGTCCGTCGCTGTCCGTGTCGAGGGCGTCGAACCACGAGGGCAGGGACGATGGCTTCCCGTCTCGCACGGCGAGTTTGAAAGGCCCGAAGCGGACTCCGCCGACGCTGGTCGCGATGACCCGGCAGATACCCGTCTGGGTGGCGTAGTATACGAGCCGACAGTTGTCGCCCACACCGCGACTGCCGGTTTCGGCGAGTGTGGACTCTTCGGTGTCTTCGAGGTAGATGAACGACTGAAATGTCGCGCTGGACAGATCGAATTGGTACGTTTTTCCGGCTTCCAACCTGATCGTGAGGATCTTGTACGCGGTCTTGCCGCGATACACCTCGTCAGTTTCTTCGACCACACCGGCGTGTGCCAATCGCCCCTTGTCGAGAATCAGGTCCGGGACCGCGCGCAATTGTCGGAGGAGTTCCTGCGGCGTGATGAATCCATCGTCGTTGAAATCGTACTCTTTAAACCCGACGAGAGGGCGCTTTGCCATCAGCCATTCGTTGAGTGCAACTTGCCCGTCCCGATCCGTGTCCGACTCCTTGAACCAGTTCGGCTGTTGATCAACGCGTTCCTCGATACGAGCCGAGAGGGTGAACGGCCCGATGCGAGTTCCGTTGATACTGGTGATCACGACCTGATAGAGGCCGGTCCGGGTCGATCGATATTTGAGGCGGCAACTCTCGTTAGCATTTTGACTACCGCTCTCGGCAAGTGGGGTGCCGTCTGGGTCTTCGAGGAACATGAACGCCCGGGTCGTCGTGCAGACGAGGTCGAACCGGTACGTTTTTCTGGCTTCCAACCGCACCGTCACCACTTTGAACGAGGTCTTCCCGCGGTGCGGTTCGGGCTGCTCCGCCAACACGCCGGCGTGGGTCACTTTGCCTTTGTCGAATACCAGTTCTGCCCGTTCGGTCGAGCGGCGTGCGAGTTCTCGTGGTGTGATGAGTCCGTCGCCATCGAAGTCGTATTCGTTGAACTCGGCGATGGGCCGCCTGGCCGTTCGCCACTCGTTGAGACCGACCTGGCCATCCCCGTCCTCGTCCAGGTCTCGGAACCATTGCGGCAACGGACTCGGGCGGTCCTGGGCACTCACCGTAAGGTTGAAGGCGCCGACGCGGAACCCGCCGACACTCGTGACCACGACGCGGTGGGTGCCGGTGAAGGTAGCGCGGTAGGTGAGACGACAGTTCTCCCCGACACCAGCGGCCCCGCTTTCGGCGAGTGGGTTGCCATCAGCGTCTTCGAGAAAGATGAACGCCTGAAACACCGGACTGATCAGGTCGAACTGGTACGTCTTGCCCGTGTCCAGTCGTACCCGCAGCACTTTGAATGCGGTCTTGCCCCGATACGTCTCGCCAGTCCCCTCAATTGCACCGGCGTGGGCCAACCGACCCTTGTCGAGAACCAAGTCGGGGATCGCACGCAATCGCCGGAGGAGTTCTTGTAGTGTGATGAAGCCGTCGTCGTTGAGGTCGTACTCGGTGAACTCTGCGAGGGGGCGCTTTGCTGTTCGCCATTCGTCGAGGGTGACTTGCCCGTCCCCGTCGAGATCCAAATCCCGAATCCACTTCGGTAAGGGGTTGGGGCGGGTCGCTCCGCCGCGTTGCGGGTCCTTGACTCCGTCTTTCTTCGCGGGCGGGTCGGTGCGATCCTTCGCATCCTGCCCGTCCGCTTGCGCACGGGTGGCCGCTGCCTGGATCTGACCGAGGATCAGGATCGTTAGCAGGATGAAGGCAAAGAAGTGTGACTTCGCCATAACGCAACTTCGGACATCAGGCGGGAAATTCGCTTTGAGAATACCACCCGCGCCATCCGTTTGACCACACAAATGGCTCATCGTTTCGGGACGAACGGGGATCCGAAACCTAACGCAGCGAGGCGATGATTTCCGGTGACCGCGCTGCTTGGCAGACGGATTCCTCCTCGCCATGTTCCAAAGCAACACCAGCCGGTGGGAGGTTAGCGGCTTACCGCGACAGCCGAGGCAGGCACCCGGATGTCGCGGTGCGGATTTTGCCGAATCAACCGGTTCGCATGATCTGAATACTTATCGTGATCCAGCCGTGCTGCTTCGTGCAGATGGTCGAGCGCGAACTGTGACCGGCCACCGACGCAGTGATGATGGCCGAGTTGGCAATGAAAGTACGCGGCCGACGCGGAGAATGCCTCAAGTACTCGTTTGAGTGTGTGTTCCGCGTCCGTCGGGCGCCGATCCTCGCGTGCGTTGAACGCGAGACCTTCCATCGCTGCGACACACGCGCCCCGCGCAGCGGTACTCGTCGCGGCACACGGAGCGCCTGCAATTCTCAGGCCGCGCGTCAGCGCAACAGCGGTTTCTGCACGACACCTTGAACGTCGGTCAGGCGGAACTCGCGGCCCTGGTACTTGAACGTCAGTTTCTCGTGGTCGAGTCCGAGCAGGTGCAGCACGGTCGCGTTGAGGTCGTGCACGTGGACCGGGTTCTCGGTGGGTGAAAAGCCGAACGGGTCGGTTGCGCCCAGTGTGGTTCCACCTTTCACCCCGCCGCCCGCGAGCCAGCAGGTGAACGCGTCCTTGTGGTGATCGCGCCCGAGAGCGGTCGCCTTGCCGTCGCCGTCGGCTCCCTGGCGCAGCGGCGTGCGCCCGAACTCCGAACCTCACACGACGAGCGTGTCGTCGAGCATTCCGAGGCGCTTCAGATCTTTGATGAGCGCCGCGGCTCCGCGGTCCACGTCCTTGCACTTCGCGGGAAGCCGCGTCGCGATGGCGCCGTGGTGGTCCCAGTCGGCGTCGTACAGTTCGACTACACGCGCGCCGCGTTCGACCAACCGGCGCGCGAGCAGGCAGTTGTTCGCGAACGACCCTTTCCCCGGTTGCGCCCCGTAGGACTCCAGAACCTCTTTCGGTTCCTTCGAGATGTCCATCAGGTCGGGCACGCTGGTCTGCATCTTGAACGCGAGTTCGTACTGACTGATGCGCGTGGCGATCTCCGGGTCGCCGACCGCGTCGAGTTGCTCCTCGTTCAATCTCTTGATCGCGTCGAGGATTCTGTGGCGGTCTTCGGGTGACTGTCCGGGCGGGTTGCCGAGGTGAAGCACCGCGTCGCCCGTGGTGCGGAACTGAACGCCCTGATAGACGCTCGGCAGGAATCCGCTGCCCCAGAGCGCCGTGCCCGCGCCGCCGAGCGGACCAGATAGCAGCACGACATACGTGGGTAGGTTCTGCGATTCCGAGCCGAGTCCGTAGGCGACCCACGAACCGAACGCCGGGCGCCCGCCGCGGCCGAACCCCGTGCGCAAGAACATCTGCGCTGGCGCGTGGTTGATTTCTTCCGTGTGGACCGTCTTCACGAGTGCAAGGTGATCGGCCACGGTCGCGAGGTTCGGCAGCAATTCGGAGAGTTCCAGGCCGCTCTTGCCGTGCTTCGCGAACTTGAACGGCGAACCGGCCAGCGTCAACTTCCCGCCGATGAACGCGAACCGCCGCCCCTTCAACAACTCCTCCGGGCACTCCTGTCCATCGCGTTTCTTAAGTTCCGGTTTGTGGTCGAACAGGTCGAGGTGCGACGGCGCGCCGATCATGTGCAGGTAGATGACGCGATTGGCCTTCGGCGCGTGGTGCGGCTTGGGCAACAAGCCCGACGCGCAAGCAAGGGGCGATTCCTCGAGGAGCGTGGCGAGCGCGGCCGAGCCAAACCCCAACCCGGAGCGGCGCAAGAACTGTCGGCGCGTCGCGGTGAGTGCGTTCATCGGGGTCAACCCTTCGTGATGGTTTCGTCGAGGTTCAGCAGCGCGACGCAGACGGCGTACCACGCGGCGAACTCAGCCGGGGGCACCTTCGCAGGCGCGGCGAAGTCCTTCACTAACTGTTTTGCGGCAGCCGGGGTGCGTGCCATCGCGTCGCGCTCGGCGTCGAACAGCGCCTTCAGCACCGCGACCTCTTTCGCGCCGGGCTCGCGTGCCACCGCGAGCCGGAAGGCATGTGCGATGCGATCGTCCGTTGTCGCGTCCGGCTTCTCGGTGACGACTCGCTTCGCGAAACTCAGCGCGGCTTCCACATAGACAGGATCGTTGAGCAGCGTGAGCGCTTGCAGCGGTGTGTTCGTTCGCGGGCGCGCGACGCGACACGCGACGCGGGCCGGACCGTCGAACGCAACGAAACCGGGGTACGGCGCGCCCCGCTTCCAGACGACGTACAGCCCGCGACGGTACTTGTCCTCGCCGGCGCTCACGACGTAGTCGTACCGCTCGCCGCCGACCTTCACCCACAACCCTTCCGGCTGCGGCGGGCGTACCGGCGGACCGCCGAGTTTCGGGCTGAGCAGCCCCGCGATTGACAACGCGTTGTCACGAATTGCTTCGGCGTCGAGCCTGAACCGCGGGCCGCGTGCGAGCAGCCGGTTCTCCGGGTCTTTGGCGCGAAGGTCGGGCGTTAGGCGCGCGGATTGCCGATAGATCGAAGAGAGGACGATGGTGCGGAGCAGGTGCTTCACGGACCACGCCGGGCTTTTCTCCCCCTTTCCTTCAGGGAGGGGGGCCTGGGGGGTAGGTTCTTGCAGTTCGCACGCGAGCCAGTCGAGCAACTCTGGGTGCGTCGGGGGTTCGCCCTTCGCGCCGAAATCTTCTGGTGTCGTCACCAACCCTGCGCCGAACAACTCTGCCCACAGTCGGTTCACGGTCACGCGCGCAGTGAGCGGGTTGTCCTTCGACACGAGCCACTTCGCCAAGCCCAGCCGGTTCCGCTCGGCCTTCGGGTCGAACGCGTGAAGCGCGCCGGGCGTGCCCGGTTCGACGCGTTCGCCGGGCGCGCGGAAGTCGCCGCGCTTGAACACCGTCGTCGGTCGTGGCGCGAGTAGTTCCTGCATCACGAGCGTCTTCACGGTCGGCACCTGAACCAAACCGGCTTCGAGCCTCCGCTGTTCCGCGTGCAACCGCGTGGACTCGGCGTCTTGCGACTGCCGGTAATCGAGAACCGCTTTCTGCTGCGCTGCGGTCCGCTTTTCCGCCGCCACCGCGAGCGCGTCCGAGACCTTGGATGGAATCGCAGTGTCGGTTCCGCCCGTGAGTGCCGACAGGCGCAGTCGCCCTATCGTGCGACCACCACCGTAGTCCTGCACCAGCGTGAACGTGAACACCGCGCCGCCGTCGAAGCCGAGCGGCGCGTCGGTTCCGAACACCGCCCAGTGCGGTTTGCCGAACTGCGGGTTGATCGCCCACGCCGTTTTCGGGTCCGCGTCGATCGCGCCCGCGACCGGCATGTTCGCTTGCGAGAAGTCGGCTTTCGCGGCCTTCAACTTCACGACTGAGGGCTTGCCGTCGGGCTTAGACACCGTCACCGCGAACGTGTTCAGGACGAAGTTCGGGCGTACGGCGTCGCCGCGACCCGGTCCCTTGCCAGGCAGCGACGAATCCGTGAGCGCCTCCAACTTGAACCCGCGAATGCCGACGAGGTTGGTCTTCGCCGTGACCGTGTACGTGTCCTTATCGGGCGGATCACCGCTGAGCAGCACCGAGCCGTCTTTGAGGACTTCGTGCGTCGCGCCGCCGCTGGAGTCGAACCGCGTCACTTCGAGCAGGTGTTCGCGGGGCGAGTCGGCCACGGCCTTGCGCGTTGCAGATTCCCACACCGCGTCCGGCGCGTGCAGTTCTTCGGCGCGGGCGGCGAGTTTCTTCGTCACGGTCGCGAGTTCGACTTGTAGTTTCATCCGCGCGACGTCCGCCGCGGGGTCGTTGAGTTCCATCACCGGACCGAGGAACTTGATCGAACCCGGTACTTTCGGGTTGGCGCGGTCGGCTTCGATCGCGGTGCTGTTGAAGAACGCGAACAGCCGGTAATAGTCCTTCTGCGAAAACGGATCGTACTTGTGGTCGTGGCACTGCGCGCATTCGAGCGTGCTCCCGAGCCACACGGTACTGAGCGTGTTCACGCGGTCGAACACTTGATTAACGCGGGTGTCTTCGGGGTCGGATCCGGCCTCCACGTTGGTCGGCGCGCTGCGGTTGAATCCGGTCGCGATCTTCTGAGCCTGCGTCGCGTTGGGCAGCAGATCACCCGCGAGTTGTTCGATCGTGAACCGGTCAAAAGGTATGTCGGCGTTGAGCGCACTCACCACCCAGTCGCGGTACGCCCACAGGTCGCGGAGGTCGTCGCGCTGGAACCCGTGCGAGTCGGCGTAGCGTGCGGCGTCGAGCCACGGGCGAGCCCACTTCACCCCGAACTGCGGCGATGCGAGCAACCGATCGACGACCTTCTCGTAGGCATCTGGTGCTTTGTCACTCACGAACGCGTCGACTTCGGCCGGGGTCGGCGGCAACCCAATGAGGTCGAGCGACAGCCGGCGGATGAGGATCTCGCGCGGGGCTTCCGGTGCAGGCTTCAGCCCCTCTTTCGATAGTCGCGCGAGGACGAACGCGTCGATCGGGTTGCGAACAAACCCGCTCGCCTGCGGCTCGCGGCTAACGGGAACTGGAGGGCGCTTCGGCGGAACGTAGGCCCAGTGCTTTGAGGTTCCCCAAGTTTGGTGGACACGAAGTTAACGGTGTAGACTCTGCTCAAGGAGTTCACCAATGGCCCGCGCCCGAACGACGTATGCGGCGGAGTACAAGCTCTCGGCCGTCAAGATGATCACC